>JAFMSC010000526.1 GCA_017353825.1 Hyphomicrobiaceae bacterium
CGACCCCAAACGGCGCCTGTTGCTGAGGTCCGGCGACGTATTCGTCCTGGGCGGCGCCGCGCGCGACTTCTACCACGGCATCGACCGCATCCACGCCGGCACCTCGCCGCTCCTTAGGGAAGGCGGCCGTTTCAGCCTCACCTTGCGCCGGGTCACGCGCCCTTAAGGTTAAGGTTGGTTTGCAGCCCCGTCACCTCCGGCACAACGCGCGGGCCGGCGGCCCGGCCTGGGGGATCGGGGTGTGCCGGCGGAGGGTCGATATTCCACAGGCGGTAGAGGTGGGCGAGAAGCTCGGCTTCGCGCTCGCGGATCTGGACGGGGCCCCATTCCGTCTGGCGGCGCACGTAGTCGTTGATGGGCAGCGCCGCGCTGCCGGCGGCGAACAGCACCTGCTGCTTGCGCGCGAACTCCTGGTTGCCGGCCCGGTCGTTCTGGGCCCTCGTCATCAGCACCAGGTTGCCGAGCGCTTCGGTGCACTGGCCGCGCTCCGCCGGGTCCGGGAACCACTGGCGCCAGTGGCTGTTGGCGGACGGCTTGCGTGGCAACAGGTGCTCCACGGTCAGGTCGTCGACCGGCAGGTCCTGCGGCGTGCCCGCCATCGCCTCGTTGAGGCGCAGGAGTACGAGCTTGGCCAGCGGCGCACTGCGTGCATGCAGGTCGCGCAGGTTGTGGCGGATGGTGCCCTGCTCCTCGCGCGTCAGCATGAGCGGGCTCCCGGAGCCCAGGACGTCGCCGCCTTGGCGCAGCGCCTGCAGCACCAAGCCAAGCCGTCCCGCACGCCGCTTGGTGCCCATGCCCAGGATACGCAGGCCGTAGGACAGCCTGTCCAGTGCCGTCAGGACGCGGGCAAGCGCGGCGGGGTCCTCGCCCCGCTCCAACCAGCACAGAAGCGCCGCTGGCACCCAGTCGCCGCCCCTGAGCCAGCCGAGATGGCGCAGGGCCTGTACGATGGCGGCCGAGTGCGGGGAGCCCGTGTGCCGGGCGTTGCGGATGTCCTCAAACGCCGCCGCCGCCGGTCTGAGCAGGCGGTCGATAAAGGTGTGGGCCCCACCCCGCTCCGCGGCGATGCCCTGCACCCCCGAGATGATGTGCGGCGAGTTACGGCGGTAAATAGTGCGGATGTGGCTGAACAGACTGTCGAAGTCGGGGCCGAGCCGCGCCTGCGCCGCGTCCCAGATCGCCGTCGCCCCGTCGAGTGCTGGCACCGGGACGGCGCCCAACAGAGCAGCCTTTAAGATGTCATTGCGGGCCAGCGGCCGTCCGGTCGCGTTCAGGACCGTAAACATGTGATGGGCGCGGTCGATGCCGGTTGCCGACACAAGCACGATATGGCACTTGTCGAGCAGGAAGTCGGCAAGCGCGTGCCGTCCCGGGCTGTCGAGCTCCCCCAACATCCCGCGCAGGCGCTCCCGGACCTCCAGTAGGCGCGCCTCCACCAGTGAGAGGTTGCCGTCGGGAGGCTGGGTACTGGTCGCCCCCCGTCCGCGCACGCACGTCTGGAAGAACGTCTCCTCCGGCTCGCGCAGCGTGAGGCGCGGCCGCGCGACCGTGCCGATCGCAGCCGCCAGACGCTCGCTCGCAGGCTCGCCCGCTTCCCTATCGAGGTCGCGCAGCACACAGAACAGGATGGTGAGCGTGGTGAGGCGCTGCAGGCCGTCCACCACCTCGTGCACGCGGCCGGTGCGCGCCGCCTTCCAGGTGGCAATGCGCCCCGAGGGCGGGTCCGGCTCGGTGAACAGCATGTTGCCCAGGAAATAGTCGCCCGGCTGACCGGACTCGGTCTCGGCATCGAGCGCGGCGGAGACGTCATCGAGCAGGCGGCCGGCCTCCTCGGGCGTCCAGGCAAAGAAGCGCTGGTAGGCCGGCACGTGGATAAAATTGGGATCAGCGAACAGCTGTGCAAGCGGGACCGCTTGCGCGCCAAAAGGCGATGGCATGAAACGACGCACTCCCTAATGAGTAAAAATTTCTGGTGAGCCCTCGACACCCGCGGGGCCATTGAGAGCATGGATCGTGCGCTGCACGCAACTGTTCGCCGGCACGCTATGGACACGGCCCTTAGCCGCCAGGTCTTGCGCCGCCGGAAGGGCCACCGGATGCTATTGATCGGCTTCGACGATTCGCTCATAGGGAGAGCAGCCGATGCTCGCGGCCATGTATGATCTGGCGCGTCCGTTGCTGTTCGGCCTCGATCCGGAATGGACGCACGAGCTGACACTGCGAGCTCTCGAGGTTGGGGTCTATCCACGCCCGCCGGTGGCGGACGATGCCAGGCTTGGCGTGACCCTGTGGGGGTTCGCGTTGCCCAACCCGCTCGGTCTGGCCGCTGGCTTCGACAAGGACGCGCGCGTGCCCGACAGCCTGATCGGCATGGGTTTCGGGCATGTCGAGGTGGGGACCGTGACGCCACTTGCCCAGTCGGGCAATCCACGCCCGCGCCTATTCCGCCTGCTGCGCGACCGCGCCATCATCAACCGACTGGGCTTCAACAACGCCGGGCACGCGGCCACCCTGGCGCGGCTGCAGCGGCGCGCGGAAACCGGCGTGGTGGGCGTCAACGTCGGCGCCAACCGCGAAGCCGCCGACCGCGTGGCGGATTTTGTGGCGGGCGTGCGCGCCTTCTCCGACGTGGCAAGCTATCTCACGATCAACGTGTCCTCGCCCAACACGCCAGGCCTACGTGACCTGCAGGGGCCCGCCGCCCTCGACGGTCTGCTTGCGCGTGTGCTGGACGCCAGGGAGGAGCTGG
>JAFMSC010000527.1 GCA_017353825.1 Hyphomicrobiaceae bacterium
CTCTACCCGCGATGCGCCCGGCGCCGTTGCCGTGGCGCCCGCCGTCGGCGCCGTCCACGGACGCCCGGTGGCGACGGCGCTCGCGAGGTCGGGCCACCGTGCAGGAGAGCACGTCCTTGAAGGCGGCTTGGCTTCACCATGCGGGCTCTCGATCGATCCGTTGTCGTCGGCAATGCCGGCTCGCGCGATGCTCCACGCACTCATGGCGCATGGCCTGGTGGCTGGCGAGCCCATGACTTGCGAAGCCGGCCTGCGGTTCGGACGGCCGCCGGCAGGCGTCGCTGCGATGCTCACGCGGCGCCCCGCCGAGCACCCAGAGTGCCCTCGGCGAGGCCACGAAGCTCTCGCCGCCAATCACGACGTGGGCGTGCTCCAAGCCCGGGGACGCCAAGCCGAAGCGGTAGGGTCGGCTGACGGAGCGCCGCTGACACGAGCACGCTGGGGTGGCGAATCCCGGCGCGCGGGCGCGCCCAATGGCCCGAGGCGGGGGGGGGTGATCGTTTCGGCAGGAGCGCGCGCCCAGCTCTGCTCATCCGACTTCAGGACGCGCGCAGGCAAAAGCTAAAGGTCGCCGTCGCGAGAGGCTCGCAGCTCAGGCGAGGCGCCGATCGCGCGGATGGCCGGCGCGCCCTTGCGAACGGGTATGATCGCGGCTTACCCCCGTAGAGCGCCAGCGGGTCGGCCCAGGCCTCAGCCGCGCGCCCCGTCTGGGACGGCAGGCGCGGGTCGGTCTCGATCCGATAGGCGCTCGCTCTCTAGAACCCCGCCTTCGCCGCAGAAGGTGGCAATCGTTGCCTCCAGCTGCTCGATGGTTTTCAAATGCTGGCCAATCAGGCCGCGATGGTGATTGCCACTGCGGCCGTGCACGGCATCAGCAAGCTCGCTGCTGGTGGTGGCCACACGTGGGCCGCCGAGTTCGGATAGCCGCGCCGGGTCGGTCTCGCCAGCGATGATCGCCTTTAGGATGCGGGCGCCCCGACAGGCCCATGATATCGGTGATCGCGGAGGACAGCTTGACATTGGCCTCCTCCAGAACCGACTCAATGCGCTGCGCGTGCTGCACGATCCCGCGGGCGAGCCGCTTCCTTGTCCGGGTCAGGTCACGAAGCTCCTGGATCGGCTGCGGCGGCACGAAGCTCGCCCGGATCACGCCGTGGGCGAGGAGGTCGGCGATCCAGTTGGCGTCGTTGACGTCGCTCTTGCGCCCCGCCACACCCTTGATGTGCGCCGCGTTGGCCAGGAGCAGGTGAAAACGGCCCTCCAGGAATTTGTGCCAGACCGGCTGCCAGTACCCGCCCGTCCACTCCGTCGTGACATGCGTGCATTCGACCGCCTCCAGCCGCTCGGCCAGCTCGATCAGGCCTCGGATCGTTATCGGGAATCGGCGGACCTCATACGTCGCCTTCCCTCGCACGACCAGTCGAAGGCACGCCACGGCGTCCTTCTTGTGCACATCGAGACCCGCGCACCGTCTATGCAACGTCTTCATTCGCGCCCTCCTCAAGGCGCGATCGGCGTGAGGCCCTCGCTCAATTCAATTCAACTCTATCCACTGTGCCCCCGGACGGGCGCCAAACCATAGGCTTGGCACTCGCCTTTGCAACAATGACGGGTGCTCGAAGGCCTCGGCTAAACTTGATTGCGGGCTCGCTCGCACGAACCGACCTCGCTGCCGAGGCGCCGTAGGGTACTCCGTTTCATCGATCCGGGTGCTGCGCGAATGGTAACTTGATTGTCGCCGGGCGGCTTGCAGCTCGCCGCTGCGCCACCAGCAGGGGCGGAAAGATGTACCTGCACTTGTTTCACGTGGAACATGTGCTCATGCAACTCGAATAGAGCTTCACCCGCTCGCTACCGCCTTGCGCCTCCACAAACCTCTCACTTGCCGATGCAGAAGCGGCCGAAGATCGCCTCGAGCACGTCCTCCACGTCCACCCGACCGGTGATGCGGCCGATGGCGGCGGCGGCGCGACGCAAGTCCTCAGCCCGCAGCTCCAGGTCCCTACGGGCGCCGGCCAGGTAGTCCTTAAGCGCCTCGGCACACGCCCCCAGGTTCTGGCGGTGGCGGGCCTGGGTGATGACGGGCGCTTCGCTCTCGGCCGCGCCGCGCCCCGCCCGCCGCGCGATCTCCTCAGCCAGAGCGGGCAACCCGGCACCCGTCAGAGCGGAGATGGCGACGGCGCCGTCCGGCAGCGCCCGATCAGGCGCCGAGCCGCCCAGCAGGTCCACCTTGTTGACCACCCGCAGGACCAGCCCAGGATCGGCGGCCAGCGCCGCCGGCAGTGGCTCCCGGTCCGTCGCCATCACGTCCGCCACCCACAGCACCAGGTCCGCCGTGCGCGCGTGCGCCATGGCCCGACGGATGCCTTCTCGCTCCACTTCGCCCTCCGCCTCGCGGATGCCGGCGGTATCGCTAAGCACAACCGGGAGCCCGCCCAGGTCTAGGGTAACCTCGATGATGTCGCGAGTGGTGCCGGCCTCCTCTGACACGATGGCCGCCTCCCGTCGGGCCAGGGCATTGAGCACGCTGGACTTGCCGGCATTGGGTGGGCCCGCGATGGCCACCCGGAAACCCTCACGCAGGATCTCTCCGCGCCGGCCGTCATCGAGATGGGCGCGCATCTCCGGCAGCAGCGCGGCCACCACCTCGCGCGCCTCTTCGACCGCCCTCACCCCCACGTCGGCCTCGTCGGCGAAATCGATCGCCGACTCGGTGAGCGCCTGTGCCCGGACCAACTCGGCGCGC
>JAFMSC010000528.1 GCA_017353825.1 Hyphomicrobiaceae bacterium
CTGGGCCTTCATCAGTGGGGCACTTGGGCATCCCCCCACCCCGAGCCACCGCCGGGCACCAGCCTCTTGCGGCGCGTCCGGGTCGGTCATTTTTCGGTCATTTTGACGAGGCGCTGCCGAGGGCCCGCTGCGATCCCGGCTTGAGGGGAGCCGCACCGGAACCCGAACACGGCAACGATGCGTTCGCCCTTCGGGATCGGGATGGCTAGGACCTGATGGTCAAGGCCCTCTCAGCGTGAAGTGGCCCCTTGTGACCGAATACTCTGCTTGCTCACGTCCCGCAGTTATGCTGCCGTCTTGCCCTTCGCCGCGGCGATCGCCTGCCAGACCCGGAACGGCGTCGCGGGCATGTCGAGCGCGGTTACGCCGACGGGGCGCAGCGCGTCAAGTATGGCGTTCATGATGGCCGGGGGGCTGCCGGTGCAGCCGGCCTCGCCGATGCCCTTGACACCGAGCGGGTTGGTCTTGGCCGGAACGTTGTGGAAGGTGATGGCGATGGGCGGCATGTCGCCGGCGCGCGGCATCGCGTAATCGTTGAAGCTGCCGGTGACGAGCTGGCCCGACCCCTTGTCGTAGACCACGCGCTCCATCAGGGCCTGGCCGAGGCCTTGCGCCAGGGCGCCCTGAATTTGGCCCTCCACGATCATCGGGTTGATGACGCGCCCGAGGTCGTCGATGCAGGTGTAGCGCACCACGCAGACAACGCCGGTGTCGGGGTCGATCTCCACCTCGCAGACGTGGCAGCCGTTGGGGAAGTTGCCAGGCTCGCTGGCGTAGGAACCGTGGCCTTCCAGGCCAACGCCCAGATTCATGGGAATGCCCATGGGGCGGAAGAAGGCCTTGGCCACCTCCTGCATGGGCATCGACTTGTTGGTGCCCTGCATACGGTAGATGCCGTCGGCGAACTCCACCTCCTCGACCTTCCCTTCCATCAGGAAGGCCGCCATCCTGCGAGCCTTGGCGATCACGTCGTCGGCCGCGGCCTTGAGCGCGCAGCCGCCGTTCATGACACTGCGCGAGGCGTAGGTGCCGCGGCCCACGGCCACCTTCTCGGTGTCGCCTTGCACGTAACGGATGCTCTCGAAGGGAATGCCGAGCCACTCGTGCACCATCTGCGCAAAGGCGGTGGCGTGGCCCTGGCCATGCGAGTGGGTGCCGGCCAGGATGGCGACGTTGCCGTCGGCATCGAAGCGCAGGTCCATGCGCTCGTTGAAGATGCCAGCCTCCTCGATGAAATAGGCGAGCCCGCGCCCGCGCAAGCGCCCGGCAGCCTCCGATCGCGTCCTGCGGACGGGAAAGCCCGCCCAGTCGGCCACCTCCAGGCCCTTCGTCATGGCCTTCTCGAATTCGCCAGAGTCGTAAGTAAAGTGGCTTTGGGTGTGGTAGGGCATCGCCTCCGGCTTGATCAGGTTGCGGCGGCGGATCTCCACGGGATCGAGGCCAAGCCGCAGCGCCGCCTCGTCCATCAGGCGCTCGATTACATAGGCGGCCTCGGGGCGGCCAGCGCCGCGGTAGGGCGCCATGGGCGAAGTGTTGGTGAAGACCAGGTCGGCGACGGTGTGCATGGTGGCGATGTCATAAGGGCCTGTGGTGAGGCGCAGGCCGTAGACGACCACAGCCACCACCGCGCCGGCGAGATAGGCGCCCGCCTGATCGAGAGCGTGGGTGGCCACCGCCAACACCTTGCCGGTCTCGTCGAGCGCCATGTCGGCACTGATCACCTGGTCGCGGCCGTGATAATCGCTCATCAGCGCCTCGGCGCGGCTCGAGACCCACTTCACTGGCAGGCCGCCCAGGCGCCGCGAGGCCCACAGCACCAGCACGTCCTCAGGGTAACAGTCGCCCTTCATGCCGAAGCCGCCGCCGACGTCGGGGGCGACGACATGGAACTTGGCGACCGGCTCCTTGAAGGCGAACATGCCGAGGGTCTGGCGGATGCCAAAAGGGTGCTGCGTGCTGGTGAAGAGGGTGTAGCGGTCCTCCACCGGGTTGTACTGGCCGAGCGAGACGCGGCCCTCCATGGAGTTGGCCGAGACGCGGTTGTTCTCGAGCTTGATGGAGACGACGTGCCTGGCGGCGTTGAAGGCGGCCTTGGTGGCCGCCTCGTCGCCGAAGGCGAGCGTGTAGGCGATATTGCTGGGGTTCTCGGCCCACACGGCGGGCGCGCCGGGCTTCACGGCGTCCTCCACTGAGACCACCGCGGGGAGCGTCTCGTACTCGATCTCGATCAGCTCGGCCGCGTCGCGCGCCGCAGCCTCGGTCTCCGCCACCACGAAGCCAACGCGGTCGCCGACGCAGCGCACCTCATCGGCAACGAGCACCGGCCGGAAGGTGCGGAACCCCTTGGGGCCGCCCATGTCCTCGGGCATGGCCCCCGGCGGTAAGGCGCCGATCTTGTCGGCCAGGGCGTCGGCGCCGGTCAGCACTAGGGCGACGCCGGGTGCTGCCCTTGCCTTGCTGGTATCCACGCGCTTGATCTTCGCATGGGCCTGGGTGGAGTAGGCAACGACGCCGCAAAGCTCGCCCGGCAGGGCGATGTCGCCGACGTAGCTGCCCGCACCCCTGAGGAAGCGCTCGTCCTCCACGCGCCGCACGGCCTGCCCGATCCCGAATCTCGTCGCCATCAGTCCTCCCCTCGCTGCTGCGCCGCGGGCGGCAGCCCTCTCAGCGAACACGCCGAGCAGGGAAACACTGCCTGAGGGTCGAGAGCAAGCGCCCGTTGGTTGAACGGAACCCCTGGCGG
>JAFMSC010000166.1 GCA_017353825.1 Hyphomicrobiaceae bacterium
TTTCGTGGGGTGGTTGAGGGGGTAGAGGTCGGCAATCTCAGGCAGGCGCGGCGGGGCGTCGGCCGCGTCGAGGGGCATCAGGTCGTCGATCTCGGCCGAGGTGAGGCCCTCGGCCGCCAGCGTCAGGCGCAGGATCTCCTGGTTGATGTTCATGGATAGCGAGAGCGCCATCAACTTGATGATGACGGTGCTATCGGCCGGCCGCCACGGCTCGGGCTGATGGCGCAGCAGCAGGAACTCCGGCGGCAGGCGCGGCTCCAGGAAGCCGACGGGCCGCTCGATGTAGGCGTTGACGCCGCGCGCGTAGGCCTCCAGCGCCTTGGTGGCCGCGGCCGGGAGCCCGGCGAGCGAACGCTCGGCGTGGCCGTAGAGGTCGAGCGTGCGCAGGAACTGGTCGGCGCCGAAGGTGCGCTCGCCGAAGATCTCCGAGAGTCGGCCCTGGCCAGTGCGGCGCTGCAACTCCATCTGCCACAGTCGGTCCTGAGCGTGCACGAAGCCCAGGGCCATGTAGAGGTCGTCCATGCTCTTGGCGAAGATGTGTGGGACACCCTCGCGGTCGCGCACGATCTCCACCGGCGCCGACAGGCCGGACATGGCCAGCGCCCCCGACGCCGCGGGCACGGTATGGCGCAGCGCTGAATACGCTACGCCCGCGGCGATCGCGGCGAGGCCGATGAGCCCTGCCACGCCGATGCCCAGCCATTTGAGGATGCGCTTCATGAGGGGTCGGCCTCGCATTCGGCTTGGCGGTCGAATCCCACATTCGGTTAGCCGCGCGGCTCGACAAAAGCGAGTCCTACTTCGCCGACGCCGGCGTTGCCGAGCCCACTTCCTTTTCCAGCTTGGTGATCTGTTCCCGCAGGCCTCTCGCCTGATCGTTGCGCTGGGCCATGCGGATCTGGATGTTGCCGATCTCGCGGCTGATTGCTAGCTGGCCGTCCCGGTCGGTGGTCGTGCGGTATTTGTCCTGGGTGTCGAAGATGAGCTGCTGGTCCTGGCGGTTCGCCTCTTCGAGCTGGCGCACGCGCTCTTTCAGCTGCGACATCTCCACGAGCTTGACCGTGAGCTGCGGGTCGGACTTGCGCTTGAGCTCGTCCTCGAGCTGCCTCAGGCGCTCCTGCAGCGCCCCGCTGTCGGAGGGCGGCGCGACCGGAGCGGTCTTGGACAGCATGCCAGGCGCCGACGCCGGCTGAAAGTAGAAATCCCCGGTCAAGGCCGAGTGATCCCACGGCACCTGCCGGTTGGCGGTGGCCGCCAGCACCTCCTTACGCACGTCCACCATAAGGGCCGTGAGGCTCTTGCCGGGCGTCCGGACGGCCTTGGTGAGGGCCGCGGTGAAGGGCGAGTTGCGGCCGGTGCCGTCGGCGGCCACGTCGCCGGGCTTGGTAGAGTAGGCGATGAAGGTGCCCACCCCTCCCTGCACTTCGGCGAGACCCCGGCCGACCACCACCGAGCGCGTGCCCATGGTGCGGGCGAGGTTGCGGGCGAGCGGGTTGTCGCGGCAGGCGTCGAGGAAGACGATGGTGGTCTTGCCTTCGCGGTCGAGCTCCATCTGGCGCATGACGAAGTCGAGGCCCACGGTCTCGAAATCGAGGTCGCGCTCGCCTTGCAGCCTGGCGTCCACCGGCACGAGGTAGTTGCGCAGACCCACCTGCAGGCCGTGCCCGGCGTAGAACAGCAGGCCCACATCGGCGCCGACGAGGGCGCGCGAGAACTCGTGCACCTTGGCGTCGAAGGCGCGCTTGTCGAGGTCGAGGCCCAGGATCACCTCGATGCCGACGCTCTTCAGCACCTCGGCCATGTCGCGCGCGTCGTTGGCGGGGTTCGGCAGCTCGCCGGCGTTGGTGTAGGCCGAGTTGCCGATGACCAGGGCCACGCGCTTCTCGGCCGCAGCGGGCTGGGCCAGCACCAGCCCAGCGGCCACGGCCACCAGAAGGCCGGCGAGACCGGCTGCGAGGGCGACAAGGCAGGCGCCGACCGGATGCCGGCGTAAACATCCCGTGGTATCTCCCGAAGCGGGTTCCGACACAAGTCCCGACATGGGCGATCCTCCCATCAAGTCCCCCGATCGGCCCGCATCAGGCGCGGCGATTTGGACCCTTCCAAGACGATAACACGCCGGCGGTGCCGGCCGCGTGACGCCGGACCACACACGACGGTGCCGGTGCGGAGGCTGGGTCAAGGGAGCGAGTTGCCCCAGGCCCAGAGTCCCGGTCGCTGCCTGGACGGGTCGCATGCGGCACAAGGTCTCCAGCGCCCTCCGCGTCTTGGGCTTCGGGCCCTCCGTCGGCAAGAAATCTGCAGCCCTCGCCACGGCAAGGGAGCGCGCCGGGGAGGCACGCAGGCTTATCGGCGACGCCTTTATTTGCAGCTGTGCGGCGAAAGCAGGACGCCGATCTTGAAGTACGAGCTGGGCGGTGCCGGCGACGCCGTGCGCGCCCTGCATCCTGGCCGCCCGTTCGCGATGCGTCGCGCCGCGAGCCCTAGGCTCCTCTGGAATCTGCATGAATTGCGCGCGTCCGGGCGGGCCTATTCTTGAATTGGCTGGTAACTGGCGTGCTAGCGGAGACGTAGGCAGCGTGAGATAACGCTCGATCTAGCGCAAGTCATTTCTAGGCTGAAGCAGAGCCGCCGCCGCGCCCCCTCGTCCCCAGATATTGCAAAGCCCCGCCAGGCCACCGCCGGGCGGGGCTGAGTTGCCGACTGCCTGTCAGCATCTGGCAGGACACCGCCCGGCATCGGCGTCAAAACCCTAATCCGACTTGGGATTGGGATTTGTGCTCGGCAAGACGGCGCTCAGCCGTCCGATCGAGGCCTCACAGAAGGTTGAGATCGCGCCCGAAAACCAGATCGGGAGACCTCGCGTAGTCAGCAGCATCCCGCAAGTCCCGAAAGCGGAGAGCTGACCATGACGCTACGCAGAACCTTCGCGCTCGCCATGCTCCTCACGGCGCTCGCAATGACATCATTCGTCACCAGTGCGTCCGCCATCCAACAACGCATGGTTTCGCACCGGGAAGAGTCTCTCGCTCTATCCAGGGCGAGCCTGCCCGGCGCAACGTCACGCCTTGGAAACAATCCTAACAATCAAGGTCGCATCTTCCGCGCCGCCCCAAGGATGAACGGCATGGGCGCACCCGCCATGCACGGTGTGGGCGGCATGCGCGGCCGGCGTTAACGGGCGAGGAGATCGATCATGACGCGACGCAAAACGTTGCTCGAGGTCGCGACCACACTCGCGACTGTGGCGGGAGTATCGGTATTCGTGATCCCTGCCGCCGCGGCCGATAGCGGGGAAGTCGAAGGTATCATTATCGACATCGACAGCCTCGCCATTCTGATCGGCATGGACCAGCTGCTGACCGCCAACAATCCCCTGGACGAATGAAACCACGGCCGCATCCGCGAGTCTCGCAAGAGGAGAGCTGGACATGACGCTACGAAAGGCATTACCGGCACCCACTGCAACCACTGTCGTGCTGGCGGGAGCCTCGGTGTTCGGCAACGCGTTGCCTCGACCAAACTAATGGAGCCCTTGGCTACTCTATCATCCTCGATGCTTCTGATGACGATCCCTCCTGCGCCCGCAATCGAGCAAGTACGTGCCCAGCGCCCGCCCCTACGTGGACCTCTCCAATGCCCTTGCCCTTGGCCTTGACTGCGACGAGGAATGATCATGTTCCGGAACGACGTCGGGCGCTCAGCCAGCTCGCCGCTCCCGGATCGTCGGTCCCGTTGGTTCCCGCAGCACCCATCGGCTGCACATCTGGGGGTGCTCCTTGAACCGCGCCATGGCCTTCGGGTCCGTCCAGCAGGGGCAGGTCGGAGTAATGCTGGGCCCGGCCTCGTTGAGCCGGCGCCGCATGTGACGCTCGGTCTCGTGTCGGCGGAAGGAGCGGGAGCGGGACATCGCGCGCGAGGCGGTTAGGGCAGCCGGCCGGACTCGACACCGGCTGACCGGACCGGCACCAGAGCCGGCCTACATGTCCCATCCGTGCCGCGGCTGCGGGACCAGGTATAATCGGGATTACGGTGGGGGTTCAAGCGGCCTTGCGCCCGCCGGCCGCGCGCTGCTCGATCCAGTAGCGGGCGCTGTGCTTGATCGATTGCGCTGAGCGCGATCCCCTCGCACCAGCGGCGTGGATGGCCGGCCACCAAGGCCTGGGAGCAGTGCGATAAGGGGGAGTTCGCTGCGGCTGGCATCGGCGACGAGGAAATCGCGAAGCTCAAGCTGGTCGAGCGCTGCAGGGCCGGAATGGCGGGCCGAAGGTCGCGTGCGCCGGCTGGCAGGACTGCCTGAGGGCCCTGCCGGACGATTGAGTGCTTCATTTCTTCTTCAGCTTGAACCCGTCTCTCACCCATCGCACCGCGTCGACGGTGATCCAGACGATTATCCAGAACAGATAGTTCGGGATCAGCCCTTCAAGGACGCCGGGGCTTCATCAACGCCTATGGTGCTCACTCCTGCCCAGCTGCGCGCCGCGCGCACCCTTCTCGGCTGGTCAAGAAACGACCTCGCCTAGTAATCTGAGACGTCAGCGGAAACCCTGAAGAACTTCGAGCTGCGCGGCACCGACTCCGCGTCAGGGGACGGTCCTGAAGTGGCAGCGTGCGCTCGAGGAGGCCGGGTGCCGGTTTATCGATGCCGAGGGCGGCGGCGACGGCGAGGGAGTGCGGTTCCGGAAGAGGCGCTGAGGATTATGGGCAGGTTGGTTGACCTGACGGGCCAGCGGTTCGGCCGATTGGTGGTGGTGCGGCACACTGAAAACGATCGATCGGGGTGCGCTCGGGTGTGTGCGCCAATCTCACGGTGCTCGAAAGCCCAGCCGGGCGCTCGGTGCGGCTGCTCGACAACATGGACGGGAATTTGGCCTGGGTGAATACCCACCTCATCAGAGTCGAGGATAAGCTTGACGAACTCCGCGTGGAGATGCGGAACATCACCGACCAGTTGGCGAAGCAGAAGCGCGGATAAAGTTCGTTGCACCAGGGAAGCATTTGATAGGGAGAAATTGCCATGAAGCCTGCCATTGCCTTCGCCGCCGGTCTGATCGTCGCTGGCATCGCGGGCCTCGCTGCGACCTACGTCCTGTTGCGATCAGAGCTGCAGCCGGAGAGCACTGAGACCCAACTCACCAAATGCAAGGACCAGGCGCGCGCGTTGTTCGCGGAGATGATGCCGGCACTGGTGGCTGAGATCGACAAGCAGGCGGCGCCGAAGCCGGCGCCGATCCGGGAGGGCGCCGACGAGGTGGAGCGCGCCCGCATCGAGCGGCTCAACAAGGTGGGCGCCAACATGACGAACTTCACCAAGGGTCTGATCCCCGTCATCGGGCCCGCAATCATGGAACAGAAGTTGGCGACGATGGAGGGCGACGCCGGCCTGGCGGAGTGCCAGGAGTACGTCGCGCAAGGGCGCAAGAACATGGAGGAGTTCGTGGCGAAGCAAATCAACGGCAACGGTGCCGCCGACAAGTAGTACCAGTTTCAAGTCGGGGATTGCTGGCACGCCGGTGGCGTCGAGGCTCGACCCGGACGAGGTCGAAACGTGGATCAGGGAACAAGCCTCGAGGACGCGGAAATCGGGGCTCAACACTCGCGGTTCGTTCTCCTCCCGATACGTCAGGCGCCTTGCCAAGGGAAGCGTTCTGTTGCTGTGGGCCAGAGCCGCCGGGCTGCGCCGCCCCTCCGGCGGTTGCCGGAGGCGAGCTGGCCCAGATGAGCGAGTGCCGGCAACACCCCTGCAGGCCCGACGGGTGGGTCCATAAGCGCCCTGGCGGCCAGCACGAAAGGGGAACAGACTTGGGGGACTAGCGGCCGAGCACCACATAGGCCATTGAAAACAATCAGTTTATGGCGGAGACGGAGGGATTCGAACCCTCGATACGCCTTAACAGCGTATAACGGTTTAGCAAACCGCCGCCTTCAGCCTCTCGGCCACGTCTCCCGCGCTGTTTTCTAAGGGTTTTCCTGAGCGATGCAAGAGAACAAACCCGAAATTGGCACCGGATTGGCACCGGACTGGCAAATCAGCCTCTCATGATGGCGTCGATGGAAACCGCCGCCGCCTCATCCTTCTGCCGCTTGGCAAACAGGTGCGCATAGGTCTTGAGCGTCGTCGTCACGCTGCCGTGGCCGAGGCGCTTGCTGACGGCCACCACGTCTAGGCCTGCACCGATCAGCGCGCTGGCGTGTGTGTGCCGCAGCGCGTGGAACGACACCTTGGGCAGCCTCAGCGCCTTCACCGCCCGGGTCCAGTCCCGGGAGAGGTTGTTCGGCTCGATCGGCACGAAGGCCTTACCGTCGAAGCGGGAGAACACCAGGGCGTCGTCCTCAAGCTTGCCCAGGCCCAACTGCATGTGCAACCTCATCTGCCGCACCTTGTGCTCGCGCAGTGCCGTCACCGCGGTGGCTGGCAGGGAGATGGTGCGCGTGCCGTTCTTGGTCTTGGGCGACTTGAACCGCAGGCCATCCTTGGTCTGCTCAAGCGAGCGCTCGATTCGTATGGACGCCCCGTCTAGATCGATACAGGGCCACGACACGGCCAACAGCTCGCGGCGGCGCGCACCCGACGCCAACGCCGTGGTGCCAATCGCCTCCAGGGCATGGCCCTTCAACTTCTCCAGGACCGTTGGCACGGCGGCGGCGTCCAGGATCTCGACTTCCACCTCCTCGATCTTGGGAGGACGGATGGCGGCAGCCGAGTTGCGTACCAGGGTCTCAACCGCCACGGCAGCCTGTAGAGCCGTGCGCAGGCACCTGTGGGCGTGGCCGACTGTACGCGGCGATAGCGGCGCGCCGTCCTTACCGCCCTTAGCCAGGAGCGTCTTGTGCCATTCTTTAATGGTCTCCGGCCGCAGGCGCTGCAGCAGGATGGCTCCAAGGTGAGGGACCACCTGTTGCTCGATCAGCTGGGAATAGCGCTCCCGCGTCTTCGGCTCGATGTCAGCCCCCTCGACCCACTTGCGCAGGTACGCGGTCACGGTGAGCTTGCTCGGCTCTATGAACGTGCCACCATCCATTTGGGAGAGGAGCCTGGTCAGTTCCTTCTGGGCGGCGCCCTTGGTACCGCGGAACGTGACATAACGGGTCTTGCGCGGCCCGCCATCGTTCGGGAGGTCGAATTTGAGCCGCCAACTCTCCTCGCCGCGGCTGATGATGGTTCCCCTACTCATTGTTGCCTTTCCTTTCCATGTTTGCTGGCTGTTGCCTGCTTGAACATCTCATCCAATACAGATGCCGTTTTTGGGTTTCTCAGCACCTTGAGGAACTTCATGCACGTCTCTGCGGTCCCGACGCCGATCTTCTCCGCTTCACGGGCCTCCTCCGGACCCAAAGGGCGCAGGCCAGCCGGCTTCCATCGCCGCAGTAGCTCTTCCGCTGATTTGCGGGCCGCCGCGTGGGACACCGGGTCAAGGGCCCAGTCATCTTCGTCCCTGGTGTCATGACCTGCCGTTCTGACAGCCGAACGCATCGTGGTGCCAATCGCAACCAGCAGGCCGGTCAGGTGATTTCCGAATGCAAGGCTCATCACGTCACCGAGCAGATTGCTTCGGTCGAACGAGTGTTCGAGCCGCCTGACCACCTCTGAATTGATTGAACTCTCCCGGCTGTCCGCATCCGCCTGTAGTTGCGCGCGCAGGCCTACGCCGACATCAGCGCCGAGCAGATCGACCGCGTCCACCGATTCGAGCAGGGCCTCAGACACCCTGCCAGCCGGGCGGAGACGATCCTCACCATTGCTGCCGAGAAGGGTTTCGTGCTCGGCGAGCTCACCATGGCCGTAGATCAGCTCTGCACGATGCTCGCGCCGCTCACGGAGGAGGGCAAGCGCATCGCGCTGGGCAACATCATCGGGCCGGCGCTGCACTTCGGCCAACGCGTGAAGGACGTACGTGCCGCCATCCCGCGGGCCGAGCGGAGGCTTGTTGGGTTCAACGCGGACAAGGCGGCCGAAGCCATCGAGAAAGGATGGTCTCAGCGGGAGACGCCGGATGAGCAGCTCCGACGGGCGCACGAGCTGTCTCGCAAGAAGCGGAGTGGATCGTACGACGACCAGCTTGAGGCCGATGTCAGGGCCGCCCACGAAGCCCATGCCCGAGGCAGGGACGGGAGGCCCAAGGCCGATAAGGACAAGGCTCCTGAGGACATCGAAACCCTGGTGCGCCGGGCGGCGGCCGAGGTGGCCGAGAAGAAGCGCGCGCCCAACATGCAGAACCTGCGCCGGATGGCCCGCGAGA
>JAFMSC010000529.1 GCA_017353825.1 Hyphomicrobiaceae bacterium
ATGAGAGCAGCCGCGGTCTCCTCTATCGAGGGCTTCCCTTGCGCCCGGCCGCACCCTAGACCTAGAAGAACGAGCCGAGGAACGCCGCTGCAGCATCCGAGATGCCGGCGATCTTGTTCGTCGCCTGACGATAGAGCTTGAAGTTGAGCTCGGTCTCGGGCCGGCCGTCGTTCCAGTCATTGAAAGGCCAGTCATTGAAAGGCTTGAGCTCGCTCCGCCCCAGCCGCCGCTTCGCCAGCGCCGTCCGTCGGACGGTGACGCTCACGCGCGGCATCTGTCGGGCAATTCCCGGCTTGCTCGGAACTGTCTCGGCCGATGTGACAACACCACGTTCTCGCTGGCGAAGACGAAAACGGTATCGCCCTCGGCGATTCCTTGCCACCGTACATCGTCTTCTGCGCGGCGAACGCGAACGTCGCCGCCCGCGGATCGCACGCCTCAGCCTTGATCACGAACGCCATGTTCCGCCCCCGTCAGGAAAGCCAGGACGGCCGCGACGTCAAGACCGCGCTAGCACAACGCGTATTGCCGATCGTGCGCGTCGCGCTTTTAGCTGCGGCATCCCTGCGGTGCCGCAGTCAGGAATTGGCGATCGGTCTCTCGCCGCGTCCCACTCTTGGGCCGCTTGCCGATCATGGCAGCTTTGGCCAGCACCAACGCGAGGCCTCGACCTGACGGGAGTGCTGCGCCGCCGCTCGCGAGCCTACGGCCTCACGCCAAGTGGACAGCCCCTCAGAACTTCCGGATCAGTCCGACGAGGCGGCCCTGGATGTCCACCTGATCAGGTCCGAAGATACGGGTCTCGTAGTTGGGATTGGCGGCCTCCAGCGCGATCGAGGCACCCTTCTTGCGCAAGCGCTTGAGTGTGGCCTCCTCCTTATCCACCAGCGCCACCACGATGTCGCCGTTCTCCGCCGTGTCGCAGCGACGCACGATGATGATATCACCTTCGTTGATGCCGGCGTCGATCATCGAATCGCCTTTCACCTCCAGCGCGAAGTGCTCGCCCAAGCCCACCAAGTCGGACGGCACGGGGATGTCCTGCATGTGGTTCTGGATAGCGCTGATCGGCACGCCGGCAGCGATGCGCCCCATCAGTGGCACGCTCGCGGGCCGACCGGCGAATGTGTCCGGCGCTGGAGCAAGCTGCCTGGAATGGCGGTTCGCGCTGCCTTCGATCACGCTTGGGCTGAACCCGGAGCGCGCCGGTCCTCCCTCGGCGGCTCCGGCATGCATCGCCTCGGGCAGCTTGATCACCTCGATGGCGCGTGCCCGGTGCGGCAGTCGGCGGATGAAGCCGCGCTCCTCCAGCGCCATAATCAGGCGGTGCACGCCCGATTTGGACTGCAGGTCGAGAGCCTCCTTCATCTCCTCGAAGGAGGGCGGCACCCCCGTCTGCTGCAACCGCTCGTGAATGAAGGCGAGCAGCTCCTTCTGCTTGGTCGTGAGCATTGGACCCCTCCTGGGGAACCGGGGAAGAGACCCCCAGCAATCAACGCGTGTTCGGCATGACTTCACGGCAAGAGCGTAAGGCCCTCTACCGGCGCATACCGTACAAACCGGGAACACCATAGATGTTCGTTGGATGTTCCGCAAGGGCGGAATGCAGTACGCCAGGCAGGGCCGGCGGCTCAGGCGCAGAGGCAACCCGGCCCTAAGACCGCCGCCTGCCTCTCCCGCGCTATCGGCCAGCCGACAAGCCCCAGCCTCAGACTTCGAGCCGTAGGATCCGGACGGAGCTGCCGGCGGCGGCCGCCGGCGCGTTGGGCGGGCGCACCAAGAGACAGTCCGCCTGCGCCAAGGGGACGATCAGCGAGCTGTCCTGGAGCGGGAACGGCACTACCTCGGCGCGGCCATCGGAGCCGGGCCGAAGGACCGCGCGCATGTAATGCTGGCGCGGCCCGTTGTCCTCCACGTCCGTGCCCAGGCGCGCCTGCACGGTGTTGAGGCTCGCCTCCACCGGCCGGCCGCAAAGGCGCCAAATCAGCGGCACGAGGAACAGGCGGGCGCACACGAAGCTCGCCGCCGGGTTACCCGGCAGCCCGAGCACGCGCGTGGCCTCCGGGGTTCGCCCCAATCGCCCGTACATCAGCGGCTTGCCGGGCCGCATGGCGATCTTCCAGAACGCCAGCGTCATGCCCAGGGCCAGCAGCGCCGGCGCGACGAGATCGTGATCCCCCACAGACACGCCGCCGGTCGTGACGAGGATGTCGGCGCCAGCCGCCTCGGCGAAATGGCGGGCGAGATCGTCCCCGTCATCGCCGGCGATGCCGAGCTGGCGCACCTCCGCGCCAGCCGCCTCTGCGAGAGCGCCGACAGCCAGATGGCTCGACGCCACGATCTGCCCGGCCCCTGGCCGCACTCCCGGTGCCACCAGCTCGTCGCCGGTGGAAAGCACCGCGATGCGCGGCCGCCGGCGCACGGCAAGCGTGCTGTGCCCCATGGCCGCCGTCAGCGCGATCTCACCCGGCCCGAGGCGCCGCCCGGCCTCAATGAGCGTGGCGCCTTCGTGGAAGTCCATGCCCCGCGGACGCAGCAACTCGGCTTCGACCGCCCCTTCGCGCACGATCAGCGTGGCGCCATCGCGCGCCGTATTCTCCTGGATGACGATAGCGTCGGCCCCCTCTGGCACCGGTGCGCCCGTGAAGATGCGCACCGCCTCGCCGCCCTCTACCCGACCCGCAAACGGGTGCCCCGCCGCGGCGGTGCCGATGACGGTAAGCCTGGCGGGC
>JAFMSC010000530.1 GCA_017353825.1 Hyphomicrobiaceae bacterium
CCCACCTTCTTCGTAGGCATCGTCGACGGGACGGGGTTCAACGGCAAGAAGCTGGCCGGGGCCACTATGGACGACTTCGACAAGGCCATCGGCCCGCTGCTCAACCCTTAAGGCGCGAGGGCGTGTTGCGTAAGCGTTGCACGTCGCCGGCGCCGATTGTGCTCGCTGTGCTCCTTGCGGGATGCAGCGGGGAGGGGCTCTCGCTTACCAGCAGTAGTGCGGGCAGCACCCCGGAGGCGGCCGCGGTCGGAGAAGTGACACCGGACAGCACCGCGTTCAGCCCGTTCTCCGAGGCGTCTTCCTCCTCGGTCGGAGGGCGTGAGGTGATCGAGAACCCAACGCTTGAGGAGATCTTGAAGCCGCCGGGGCGGCTGCCGGAGATGGCGCTCGGGCGCAAAGATGCGCCTGTTACCATCGTCCAGTACGCCTCGATGACCTGCCCCATCTGCCGCCGGTTCCTGGCCCAGACGTTCCCCACGCTCAAGCAGGAATATATCGACACCGGTAAGGTGCGCTTCATCTTGCGCGCCGAATTCCCGATCGGGAAGCAGTCGGGGCTTGCAACCATCGCGCTCAGGTGCGCTCCGCCAGAGCAGTATTTCGTGCTCTACGAGAAGCTGATGCAACAGCAGGCCTCCTGGGTGAGCCAGGAGGTGCGGCCTGACCCCATTTTCCAAGTGGCGGCGCAGGTGGGGATGACTCGGGCGCAATTTGACAGTTGCCGCGAGAATCGCGGCATGATCGCCGCAATCAACGGGATCAAGGAACGCGGGCGCACGCTCGGCGTCATCGGGACACCGAATTTCTTCGTCAACGGCAAGCTGGTGAAGGGATTCCTCAGCATTGCCGATATCCGCGCGATGGTGGACCCAGTATTGACCGGGCACGTGGCCGCGACCGGCGGCGTTCCAGCGTCCCGTTGAGCCGCACTGTCGCTTGCCCTGCGCGTGCGGGCGTCGTGCGTGAAAGCCCCCATCAAGGACCGCGCGTCCCATGCACATCACCCGGCTGCGTCTTGTCGGCTTCAAATCGTTCGTAGAGCCGACCGAGCTGATGATCGAGAAGGGCCTGACCGGCGTCGTGGGCCCCAACGGATGCGGCAAGTCTAACCTCCTCGAAGCGCTGCGCTGGGTGATGGGCGAGACCTCGCACCAGAGCATGCGCGCCGCGGCCATGGACGACGTGATCTTTTCAGGGAGCGCCGCGCGCCCCGCCCGCGACACCGCCGAGGTCACGATCTTCCTCAACAATTCCGAACGCAAGGCGCCGGCCGAGTTCAACGGCGCGGACACGCTCGACGTAACGCGCCGCATCGAGCGCGAGGCGGGCTCTGCCTACCGCATCAATGGCAAGGAGGTGCGCGCGCGCGACGTGCGTATCCTGTTCGAGGACGCCGCCACGGGCGCCCGCTCGCCGGCGCTCGTGCGTCAGGGCCAGATCGGCGAAATCGTCAGCGCCAAGCCCGAGAAGCGCCGCCGCATCCTGGAGGACGCGGCGGGCATCGCTGGGTTGCACAGCCGTCGACATGAGGCCGAGCTGCGACTGAAGGCGGCGGAGGCCAACCTGGCGCGCCTCAATGACGTGTTGGGGCAGCTCGATTCCCAGATCGAGAGCCTCAAGCGGCAGGCGCGCCAGGCGCGGCGCTACAAGGAGCTCTCAAGCGATATCCGCAAGCTGGACGCGGTCGTGTTGTACCTGCGCTGGATGGAGGCGCAGGCCCAGGTGGAGACCGACGAGGCGGAGCTGACCGCCGCCCTGGAGAAGCTCCGCCGCACCACCCAGGTTGAGGCCAAAGCGGTGACGGCGGAGGCCGAGGCCGCCGCCAGGATCCAGCCGCTGCGCGAGAAGGAGGCGGCCAAGGGCGCCGTGCTGCACCGCTTGAAGGTGGAGCACGACAACCTGGAGCGCGAGGCGAGCCGCGCCGCCGAGCGCCTGCACGAGCTGCAAGACCGTGTGGCCCAGCTGGAGCGCGACAAGGCACGCGAGGAATCGATGGTCGCCGAGGCTAGGGACACGCTGGCCCGCCTGGAGGCCGAGGCCGTCTCGCTGAATTCGACCGCCAAGCTCGCCGCCGATTTCGAGCAGAAGGCGCTTGTCACCTATGACGAGTCCGAGGCCGCGCTGGCCGCTGGCGAGGCGCACCTGAGCGAGATGACGCACGCCGTAGCCCAGGCGCGGGCACGTCGCCAGAGCCTTGACGGCCAGCTGCGCGAGCGCCAGGAGCGTGCGGCCAAGCTGGAGCGTCAGCTGGTCGCCCTGGAGCAGCAGACACGGGAGATCATCGGGCGGGCGCCGGACGCCTCCAAGCTCAAGGCGGCCACCGAGGTCGGCCAGAAGCTCATGGCCGACCTCGCTGCCATCGAGGCCAAGACCATCGCCGCCGAGGAGGCCGTGCAGGCCGCCGCCGCGCACGCCAAGGCTTTGAGCGACTCCGCCGCGCAGACCACGCTCGCTGCCGGGCAGATTCGAACCGAGGTGGAGACGCTGGCCAAGCTCCTGAAGCCGGCCGACGAGAGCGGCGTCCCGCCCATCCTCGACCAGGTGAAGGTGGCTTCCGGCTACGAGCTGGCGCTGGCCGCCGCCCTGGGCGACGACCTCGATGCGCCGGTGGCCGACGAGGCGCCCGCGCGCTGGATCATGGTTCCCGGCAGCGAGACGGACTACGGCCTGCCGAAGGGGGTAGAGCCGCTGGCGGCACACGTGGTCGGCCCGCCCGAGCTCCGTCGACGCCT
>JAFMSC010000167.1 GCA_017353825.1 Hyphomicrobiaceae bacterium
GGGCCGCGGCCCGCACCTCCGCCTCGTCAAGCGGCTGGAGCACCGCGCCTGTGGGTGGGATGCAACGCTCGGCCACGGTCTTGCGGTGGCGCCGCCGGATCAGGGGCCGGTCCTGCCAGGGGATCTCCTGCATGATGGAGTAGCTCTGCGGCCGTTGGTGGCGGCCGATGTGCACGATGTCGCGGTAGCCCGCCGTGGTGATCATGCCGGCCGTGGCCCCGTCGTGCTCCAGCACGGCATTGGTGGCGATCGTGGTGCCGTGCAGCACGTGGGTGACGGCCTCTCGCGCGATGCCGGCGCGCTCGCACAGCTCGACGATGCCGCGGACCACTCCCTTGGACGGGTCCTCGGGCGTGGTCGCCACCTTGTGGATTGCCGTGCTGTTGCGGTCGGTATCGGCCAGCACCAGGTCCGTGAAGGTTCCGCCGACGTCGACGCCGATCAGCAGCATGGCTTCACCCCCGTTGCCCGGCAGGTGCCGGAGCGCGCCGCTCCCGTCGCCGCTGCACGATGGTGACCGCCGCCAGCGCGCCGAGGATGACAAGGAACGAGAAGACGGTGGTCACCGTGCCCAGCGCGTAGAGCGCCGGCGAGGTGATGTTGGTCGTCATGCCGTAGATTTCGAGCGGCAGGGTGTTGTGGGTACCGACCGTGAGCAAAGAACGGGCGAACTCGTCGTAGGACAGTGTGAAGCCGAACAATGCGACGCCGACCAGGCTGGGGGCGATGATCGGCACCACGACGTGGCGCAGCGTCTGCCAACTGTTTGCGCCCATGTCGTGCGCCGCTTCCTCGTAGGACTTGCTGAAGCGGTTGAAGACGGCGAACATGATGAGCAGGCCGAACGGCAGGGTCCAGGTGAGATGAGCGCCGACGCCGGAGGTCCACCATGCCGTCTCCCAGTCGAGCACGCGGAACAGGAGCCCCACGCCGAGGCTCACGAGGATCGACGGCACGATCAGGCTGGCGACCGCCAAATAGAACACGATTGCGGAGCCCACGAAGCGCTTGCGGAAAGCGAGGCCGGCCGCAAGCGAGATCGTCACTGTGAGCGTCATGACCGTCAGCCCGAGCCCGAGGGAGCGCAGGAACGAGCCTTTGAAGTCGCCGACGCGCTGTTGCTCGAACAGGGCGGCGAACCAGTGAGTCGACCAGCCCACCATGGGGAAGGTGAGACCGCCGTCCGGTCCCTGGAACGACAGGAGCACGATCGCCAGCAGCGGGCCGTACAGGAAGGCCACGAACAGCCCGAACACGGCGGCGAGAGCGTAGAAGCTCGTCGGGCGCGGGCCATCCCTCATCGCTACAGCTCCTTGCGCACGTCGACGATCTTCATCATCGCGGCGACGATGAGCAGCACGACGATGAGCAGGACGACGGCGTTGGCGGCCGCCGCCGGGTACTGCAGGTAGGCGAGCTGGTTCGATATCATGAGCGCGACCGAGGCGCTCTGCCCGCCGCTCATCAGGCGTATCGTGACGAAATCGCCCATGACCAGGGTGACGACGAAGATCGAGCCGATGGCGATGCCGGGCTTCGACAGGGGCATCACCACAGTGCAGATCGTCTGCCAGGCGGTGGCACAGCAGTCGCCGGCCGCCTCGATCAGGGACTGGTCGATGCGCATCATCGAGTTGAAGATCGGCACCACCATGAACAGCGTGTAGAGGTGCACGTAGGCCAGCACCGTGGAGAACTCCGAGAACAACAGGAACTCCAGCGGCTGATGGACCAGGCCGGTGGACATGAGCGCCGAGTTGATGATGCCGTTGCGTCCCAGGAAGGGGATCCACGAGATCATGCGGATGATGTTCGAGGTCCAGAACGGGATCGTGCAGATGAGGAACAGTGTCATCTGCCACTTCAGGGTGCGGACGTGGAAGGCCAGGAAATAGGCAACGGTGAAGCCAAGCACGAGCGTGATCGCCCACGTCAGTGCCGCGAACTTCAGCGTGCTCAGGTAGGTCCGGTAGGTGACGGCGGAGGCCAGCACCTCGGCGTAGTTGCGCCAGATGAAGTCCGGGACGATGGCGTACTCGGTGTAGTCCCAGAAGCTCACCACCGTGATCAGCACGATGGGGAACACCAGGAAAGCGCCGAACACGGTGACGAGCGGGGCGACCTGCAGGTAGGTCACCACCGCCCGCCAACGCTCCGGGCGGGCCTTCATTCCGGTTGCACGCGGCGAAGTCCCGTCGACGGCGTCCGTCCACGCACGCGCGGCGGCTAGCTCAGGCGGCAACGAACTCGTTCCATTTCTGGACCATGTAGCGGTTCTCGTCCATGACGGCGTTCCAGCAGGCGACCGCTCCCATGCGGGTCTCGAACGCACCGCCGTCGCGCACCGCGCCGGCTTTCTCCATGACCTTGCCGAAGGGGTCCTTGATGTCGCTCTGGGCCGGTTTGCCTTCCATCCAGTAGCCCCACTCGTCCGCGGTCATGTTGGCCTTCGCCGTCTCCAGCACGGCCGAGTAGTAGCCCTGGCGGTTCAGGAAGGCGCCGACCCAGCCCGACAGGTACCAGTTGATGTACTCGTAGGCGGCATCGCGCTCGAGGCCGCTCAATGCCTTGGAGAGGCCGAGGCCGGCGGCCCAGGCGCGGTAGCCTTCCTTCAGGGCCACGTACTCGCATGGCACGCCCTTGGAGCGCACCGCCGTCACCGCCGGCGACCACATGGACTGGATCACCACCTCGCCCGAGGTCATCAGGTTCACGGACTCGTCGAAGGTCTTCCAGAAGGCCCGGAACTGACCGGCTTTCTTGGCCTCGGTCAGCACCTTCATGGTCTTGTCGATCTCCTCCTTCGTCATGTTGCCCTTGTCGCCATACTTCACCTCGCCCATGGATTCGCAGACCATGGCCGCATCCATGATGCCGATGGAGGAGATGTTGAGGATCGAGGCCTTGCCCTTGAACTTGGGGTTCAGGAGCTCCTTCCAGGAGTCGATCTTGCCCACCAGATCGGGGCGGATGCCGAGGGTGTCGGCGTTGTAGATGGTGGGCACCAGGGTGAACCACCTGGTCGGCATCTTGGAGAACTCCTTGGACTCCGGGCCGGACAGGTAGCTCACCTTGAAGGGCGCGGTGCCCTGCGAGGCAATCGGCTTGCCGGCAAGCTCGCCCTTGGTGAAGATCGGCACGATCTTGTCGAACAGCTTGATCTTCTCGGTATCCATCGGCTGCAGGTTGCCGCTCGGCACGATCTTGGCGAGCATCCAATACTCGCTGTCGATGACGTCGAACGATCTCGGCTGAGTGACCGCGCGCTGCACGACGGCATCGGAATCGAGCGCCGCCATCTCCAGCGTGATGCCCAGGTCCTCCTTCGCCTTGGCGGCGATCTCGTTGATGTTGGAGACGCCGGTGCCGAACTGGCGCAGCGTCACGTTCTTGATGTTCTGCGCCCAGATCAGGGGGAATCCGCGGATCGCGCCCCAGCCTGCGGCAACCCCGGCCAGTGCCGCTGCGCCCTTCAACATCTTGCGGCGGCTCAAGCCCGTGCCGCCGCGCCGCTGCCCGCTCTGCCTGTCTCTGCGTGCCATGCTACGCTCCATTGCTCTGGAACCGTGCCACCTGCGACAGCCGTACCGCGTCGAAGCGTCCGGGCGGGGATCTGGGCTCGGCCGCAACGGGGAGTCGGTGCCGTGCCGAACCGTTTCAGTCACTGATGCCCACTTACGGACCGCTCGTCTGGAGGCTGGCTGTCGTGCCCTCTGGCGCCCGGTACGCAGCAAGCCGTGTGCCAAGGAGACCGGGGGCGGCACCGGCCCGGATCTGGACCTGCCGTCGCAAGGCCTCCGCGGCGTCGCTGCACTCAGCGCAAGCGCGGGCTGCCCACGAAACAATCACGATGCGCCCGCGCTCAACGAGATGTGATCCGTGCACGCCTGCCGCGAACGGAGCGGTGCCTCCGGCATCGCGAAGCCGGGATTCGCCTGCGCTACGCCCGCCACGTGACCTTGCATTTGCCGCGTCGGTGCAAGTGTGCGAAGGTTTTGGCGGCAACCGGCGACGCTCATGACCCTGCTCACGCGCACCGACGCGAACCTGCTCCGGATCGCCTACGAGGAGGCCAAGGCCGGCGACGACGAGGGCGGCTGCCGATCGGCAGCGCTCTGGGGGAGGAAGAGCGCATCGTCGCACGCGGCCGCAAACCGGCGCGTCCAGCAGGGCGACCCCATCGCCCACGGCGAGATGGATTGCTTGCGAAAGGCCGGCCGGCAGCGCTCCTACCGGAGGATGACCCTCTACACGTCGCTCTCGCCCTGCATGATGTGCACGGGCACCATCGTACAGTTCGGCATTCCCCGCGTCGTCGTAGGCGAGGCACGGAACTTTCCCGGCGATCCCGATCTCCTGCGCCGGCACGGCGTCCAGGTGATCGTCGCCGACGACCGCCGACTTCATTGCGCTGATGCAGCGCTTCATCCGCGAGAAGCCGGAGCTGTGGGCCGAGGACATCGCGGAAGAGCCTTGACGTGACATTTCGCGCCGGTCGAGGCGGTCATCGGCGGTCGGGCATCCGCAGTCGCAAGGAGGGGCCGCGGCGACGGGATGCGCTGCCTCCTCGGCCAGAACGCCAAGCTATCGATGCCGATGATTTTCGATGGCCGACCCGGGACGCCCGACTGCCGGTCTGCAGATGAGGAGAATCGACCCGTGAATACACCGAGCAACCTCATTGTCGCCGAACATCCGCTCATCGCGCACAAGCTGTCCCTGATGCGCGACAAGGCCACGCCGTCCATGCAGTTCCGCCACCTCCTGCGCGAGGTCTCCCTCCTGCTCGGCTACGAGCTCCTGCGCGACCTGCCGACGGAGCTGCGGGACATAGAGACCCCCGCGGGGGCCGCGCGGGTGCCGTTCCTGAAGGGCAAGAAGCTCACCTTCGTGCCGATCCTGCGAGCGGGCAACGGCCTGCTCGACGGCCTCCTGGAGCTCGTGCCGTCGGCGCGCGTCGGCCACATCGGGCTCTACCGCGACCCCGACACGCTCGAAGCCGTGGAATATTACTGCAAGCTTCCCGACGATATCGCCGAGCGCCTGGCGGTTGTGGTGGACCCGATGCTGGCGACGGGCCATTCGGCCGTGGCCGCCATCAGTCGGCTCAAGGATCACGGCGCGCGCGAGGTCCGCCTCGTCTGCCTGCTGGCGGCGCCGGAAGGTATCGCCGAGCTGGCGCGCGCCCATCCGGGCGTGCGGGTGTTCACGGCCGCCGTCGATGCGCACCTCAACGACCACGGCTATATCGTGCCCGGCCTCGGCGATGCCGGCGACCGCATGTTCGGCACGAAGTAGCCCGTTGTGCCCGGCGGGCCGAACGCCACGTCGCGTGCCCGCGGCATTGCTGCCGGCGAGGCCTCATAGGCGCTAAACTAAGCGGTGCATCTTTTGATAGGTGCGTCGTCGCCGGGGCGGTTCGCGCATGTGGCGCCGCAAGGCCGATTTGCAGCGCCGCAGACAGGCGAGGGTCGGCTGCGGGATGATGGCTTGGAGAAGGGTGGCGACGAGCTGACGCAGGAGGCGCCAAAGTCGGGGGCGCGTCAGGCGGCGGCCGGCGCCCAGCGGGGAGAGCCCTCGAGCTCGTCGATGAGCGGCTCGAGCAGCAGGATGGCGAGAAGATGAGCCTATAAATGGGTCATAACACTAGCTTAGCTAAGTTAGGCGTCAAAGGCATCGCCGGCTGGAGTTCCGCCAGCGGATCACAGTTGAACGCATGTCTCTCGCATGTTTTCATGCTGCCATGATTCCGAAGCGCTCCTTCTATTTCCTGCGGCACGGCCAGACGGACTGGAACCTTGAGGGGCGCTATCAGGGGCACTCTGACATTCCGCTAAACGCAACAGGCATCGCTCAAGCCCATGCAGCAGCGGAGTGCCTCACCAACGTCCCTATCGACCGCATTGT
Organism: Hyphomicrobiaceae bacterium; assembly: GCA_017353825.1. Classification (GTDB taxonomy): domain Bacteria; phylum Pseudomonadota; class Alphaproteobacteria; order Rhizobiales; family Hyphomicrobiaceae; genus AWTP1-13. Next base: position 5,908 of record JAFMSC010000167.1, read on the forward strand.
TGCCAGCCCCCTGATCCGGGCGATCGCGACCGCGGCCATAGTTGCCGAGAAGCTCCAGAAGCCGATTCACATTGATCGCGGCCTCATGGAAAGAAACTTTGGCAGTTTCGATGGGCTTGTGATCCACGACGTCAAAGCACAGCACGGTCTGAGACCCGACCAGTCTTCCCGTGACGTCCTCCCGCAGGATGCCGATCCCTTTCACGAGATACTCGACCGCATCCCTCCAGTCGTTGGCAAGTGGATGATCTCGCACCCGAACGAACTGCTCCTATTTGTTGGCCACGGCGGCGTGTTCGATGCAATCCACCATCATCTGCTTGCGCCGCAGGCGGGGCGCGAATCGAGCCATGCGATCCCATACCTTGCCAGTCCAACAGCGCACGGATGGGAACTGAGCCCGTTAAGCGCTCGTGATGCGCCGCATGGTGCGCATTCTGGCGAAGTCGGCCGGGGAACGAAGTCGGACCGCCCTTTATGATCGAAGTCGGCCACTGTCCGATCGAAGCCGGCCGGGCATCCTGGTGATGTCGTCCACCCCCTTAGTGGCGCTCCCGGATCTGGCGTAAACCACCGAGTCACCGACTTGTCGCGCCGTAGTACTATTTTTCGTGAAACCTGCTATTCTGTTATCAAGATTCATGGAAGGCACCGCTTTTCATGGCCCACGCCCCGAGGAACCGTTTTTCACAGGCCGTCACCGTTTTTCACGACTGGCGCCTGCCTGAGCCTGCCAAGCCTGCCGGCTACGCCGCGCTCATCGACGCCTATGAGCTGAAGGTCCCCCTTCCCCGCACGCTGTCGGCGATCGGGACCAAGCACAGAACCATCCTCAAGGACGGCTGGCGCGTTCTGACGCCCCGGCAAGAGCCGGAGGCGACGCTCGAAGGCCATCTCACCTTCGCGTTGAAGCACGAGGGGCTGGACCTCGCCGTCCTCAAGCCCCTGTTCCTTAAAGCGGGCGCCGACGAGATCGCGGCGCTAGTGTGCGCTTCGCCGACCGGCGGTTACGCCCGCCGCATCTGGTTTCTCTACGAGTGGCTGCTGGGCCAGACTCTGGACCTCCCCAATGCAAGAGGAGGCTCCTACGTTCCGGTCGTCGATCCGGAGCTGCAATGGGAGGCCCGCTCCGTCACCTCGACCCGGCACCGCGTCAGAAACAACCTGCCGGGAACGCCCGAGTTCTGCCCGCTGGTGTTCCGGACGCAAGAATTGGACCGCTTCGTCGCGATGAACCTCGCGGAACGCGCGCGTGCGATTGTCGCCAAAGTGCCGAAGGATGTTCTAACCCGCGCCGCCGCGTATCTCCTCCTAAAGGACTCCAAGTCGAGCTACGTCATCGAGGGCGAGGACCCCCCGCAGGATCGCGTCCAGCGCTGGGGGCGTGCCATCGGCGAAGCCGGCCGCCAGCCCCTCGATGCGGAGGAGCTGCTTCGTTTGCAGCGCATCGTCATCGGCGACGCGAGGTTCGTGCGTCTGGGCTTGAGGCGTGAAGGTGGTTTCGTCGGCGGGCACGACCGCCACACCGGCGCACCGCTGCCGGATCACATCGACGCCCGGCCTCAGGACCTGCCTTCACTCCTGGACGGGCTGATCGCCTTCGACCGCGCCGCCACGCAGGAGCTCGACCCGGTCATCGCCGCCGCGATCCTCGCCTTCGGATTTGTCTACATTCATCCCTTCGAGGACGGCAACGGACGCATCCACCGCTACCTGATCCATCACGTCTTGGCGCGCCGCGGTTTCAACCCGCCCGGCGTCGTCTTCCCGGTGTCCGCGGCGATCCTCGATCGCATCGACGACTACAGGAAGGTCCTCGAGAGCTACTCGACCCGCCTGCTGCCGACGGTCCGATGGGAGCCGACCGAAAAGGGCAACGTCAGGGTTCTCAACGACACGGGCGCCTTCTACCGCTTTTTTGACGCGACGCCACATGCAGAGTTCCTCTACCAGTGCGTCCTCAAGACCATCGAGGAGGACCTGCCGAACGACGCCGCCTTCCTGCGGCGCTACGACCGGTTCCGAGCCAGGATCGAGGCGCTCGTTGACATGCCCGGCGGCACCATCGACCTGCTGTTCCGCATGCTCGGCCAGAACGGCGGGCGCTTTTCCAAGCGCGCCCGGCAGCGCGAGTTCGCCAAGCTCACGGAAGCGGAGGTGCGGCAGGTCGAGGAGGCCTACGCCGCTGCGATCGAGGCGTCAGCGTAGACCCGCCACAGACCGTCCAGAGAAGGGGATTTCGCCGCTGAGTTCACGTGCTCAGGTCCAGGAGTACGCGAACGGTATCCGATTGTAGGCGAAAGACAGTGTGAGAAACG
>JAFMSC010000020.1:0-9091 GCA_017353825.1 Hyphomicrobiaceae bacterium
GGCAGCGGCGGCGGTGCGCGCGCTCTGAGGCGCCGAGCGGCCCTCCGCCAGCATGAGCGCGAAGGTGCCGTGAAAGGCGTCGCCGGCGCCCGTAGTATCGGTCACGGTTACGCTGTAGGCGGGCACATGCCCGCCGCCCGTGTGCTCGCACCAGAGGTAGCCCTGGGCGCCCAAGGTGACACCCGCGTGCCGCGGTCCGAACGACAGCACATGCTCGAGCCGCTCGGCATCGCTGCCGCCCGGCACGAAATCGCGCAGCGCCGGCGCCGAGAAGATCGCGTAATCGGTGAGCTTCAGAAGGCCCGGGAGGGCCTCGCGCGCCCCCGAATCCGCATCCAGCACGGTGGGCACGCCATCTTTGCGGGCTTGCGCGAACACGGCGCGCACACCTTCAAGCCAGCGCACGTCGCCGACCACGCCATCGGCGGTCTTGACGCGCTCCAGCGGCAGCCAGCTCGTTCCCGACGGCATGCCAGCGTCGCGCTGTCCCACGATCAGCCGCTCGCCCTTGTCGTCGACAATGATCGCCGAGGTCGAGGAACGGGCGCCCTCGAAGGCCTGTACGTAGCGCACGTCCACGCGTTCGGCGCGCAAGCCGGCGCGGATGGTGTGGCCTGCGTTGTCGTCGCCGACCCGGCTCCACAGCTCTGCCACGCCGCCGAGGCGCGCGATGGCCACCGCAGCGTTGGCCGCCATGCCGCCTCCCGCCTCGATATGTTCCAGGGCCCGTACCTTGGTCGGCTGCGGCGGGAAGGCCTCGATGCGGTAGACGCGATCGAGGGCCGCATGCCCCACGCAGATGATGTGCTTTCCCGCTGTCATGCTTACGGCTGCCTTTGTGGCCGTCGGCACCGATGTCGGCCTCTCGCTCGCCTCCAACCTTAGTCATTGGTTCGCCCCAGGAAAAGCCGATTGCCCTGAAAAGCGGACGGAAATGTCGCAACGTGCCTGATCCAATCTGAGCCGGGCGGCGTAACGGCTTTGCATCAGGGCGCTGCAATGAGCTATGCTCGACTTCTCAATCATACCAGGGTCAGGCGGACAGTCCCCGCTCAGCGCTCACCGCGGCATCATGGCAGACCTGTTGCAGCGTATTGCCGAACGGGCAGACCCTGCGGCATTTCGCGAACTCTACGAGGTCTACGGGCCGCGGGTGAAGGCCTACATGATCCGCAAGGGTGCCGATGCCGGCACAGCGGAGGACTTGGCGCAGGAGACGCTCCTCACGGTCTGGCGCAAGGCCTCGCTCTATGCCGGGGACAAGGGCAGCATGACCACCTGGGTGTTCGCCATCGCTCGCAACCTCAGAATCGATCGGTTGCGTCGCGAGGTGCCTTGGCAGGAGCTGCCCGAAGGGCGCCTCGCCGAGGCTTCCGGCGAACCGCTGCCCGATGAGGCGATGGCCGAGAAGGAGCGGAAGCAACGGGTGCAGGCGGCGCTGGCCGAACTGCCCGCCGAGCAGAGAGACGTGGTGTCGTTGGCCTACATCGAAGGCCTCTCGCACAGCGAGATCGCGGAGCGGCTGGATGTGCCCTTGGGAACGGTGAAATCGCGCATGCGCATCGCCTATCAGAAGATCCGCCAGGCGCTCGAGAACCTAGAATGAGCATTACCCGCCATCCCGACGACTCGACGCTCATGAGCTATGCAGCCGGTTCGCTGCCCGGCGCGCTGGCCGCGGTCACGGCTGCCCACCTGTCGGTGTGTCCGCGCTGCCACGACGAGGTGGCCATGATGGAGCTGCTCGGCGGGACGCTGCTGAGCGACCTGCCGGGAGCGGCCATGGGGCGTCCCGTGCCGGCGGCGCCCGAGATCGAGTACGCCCCCCCAGTAGGGCCGATCGCCGCCCCCGCCGGCGAGGTGCCGCCCCCGCTTGCGCGGCTCATCGGTCACGACCTGGACGCGCTGCGCTGGCGCTGGATCTCGCGCGGCCTGTGGCTGCGCTGGGTGCCGATCGCCGGTGGCGGAAAACTGCATCTGTTCAAGGGCGCGCCGGGTGTGGTGGTGCCTGAGCACGGCCATCACGGCAGCGAGCTCACCATGGTGCTGCGCGGCACGCTGGCAGACACCACGGGCGAGTATGGGGTGGGTGACGTGTGCGATCTCGACGAGAGCGTCGAGCACACCCCCATCGCCGGCGCCGAGGGGTGCGTCTGCGTCGTCGCCCAAGACCACTCCGTGCGCTGGCGGCGCCTGCTGGTGCGGCTGGCACGGCCCTGGCACGGCATGTAGAACGGGCTCTACCCCATCTCAGTCGTCGTCGTTGTCGTCGTCATCGTCCTCCATGGCGTCATGCACGAGGTCCATGAGCTGTTGATGGCCCTCCGCTTGCGACTTGACGGGCCACTCGGCGAGTACCGTCTCGCCCTGCTTGATCACCACCTTGAAGGGAAGCTTGCCGCTCGGGTCTTCAACAACATCCGCCGTGAGGAACGCCATTTCAGCCTCCATCCCTTGAGACATCGCGCTAACGGGCCGGCAGGCACTGCACCTGCGCTCCCCCCCCAGTCAAGGCTCAGGCGTTGTGCCTTCCACTTTAGCCCGTACGGCGGGTCGGTGCCGCTGGTGGACGGGCCACCCCCCGTTTACGATAGGGCTTGGTCGCGCCGGCGCTCACGCCGGCCGAGGAGGGTCGGTCGCAACGAAACGGCGCTGGGCGCCGGGAGGGATGAGGTTAACCGATCCCCGGTCTGAAAATGGTTCGTGTACTGCGTCAACCACAAACGGAGGCCGCGCCGCCTCCCTGGCCTGAAGGCCGGGATTTCCGGCGCGGGAAAAAACGATGAAAGTCTATACCTACTGGCGCTCGCTGGCGACCTTCCGGGTGCGCATCGCGCTCAACCTCAAGGGGCTCACCTACGAGCCCATAGAGGTCAACCTCGACGCAGGCGACCAGCACCAGCCGGCCTACAAGAACGTCAATCCCCAGATGGTGATCCCGTCGCTGGTGCTGGACGACGGCAGCCTCATCTATCAGTCGGCGGCGATCCTGGAATACCTGGACGAGGTCTACCCCAAGCCGCCGCTGCTGCCCGCCGACGCCAAGGGTAGAGCGCGCGTGCGCGCGCTGTCGCTGATCACGGTGGCCGATTCGCACCCGCTCATCACCCCGCGCGTGCGCAACTACGTGGCGACCACCTACGGGCTCGACGACGAGGGCAAGGCCGGCTGGGTGCGACGCTGGTTCGCCCAGGGCCTCGACGCCTACGAGGGGCACCTGTCGCGAGATGCGGCCACCGGCACCTACTGCCACGGCGATCTACCGACCATGGCCGATCTCTGCCTCGCGAGCCACTGCGCGGGATATACGGTGTTCAAGGGCACGCTGGACCGTCATCCCACGGTGAAGCGCATCTACGAGCGCTGCATGGCGGACGAGCGCTTCGCCAGCGCGCACCCCCTGCGCCAGCCCGGCGCGCCCAAGGCGCACTGAAACGGTGGAGCTGGGCGAAACCGCGCACCAAAGCCCATTCGAAACCTCAAAGTTGACTCGGTGCCGCCTGCGCGGGGATAAGGGGCCGGCACGCTGATCGGCGGCTGCCCATCGGGTGCGGCAGTCCGAGCCTGGTGCTGGGCGCCGCAGATCTTAAGACAGCAGGGGGAAGCCCGTCATGTTCGCCAGCATGGAAATCGGTCGCATTGCCGGCATCCCGATCTACCTCGACATGATGTTCGTGCTGGTGCTGCTGTTCTTCACCTATCCGTATTTCACCGCTGGCAACACGCAGGCGGTATCCGCCGGGTTCGTGATCATCGTCGGCATCTTGATCTCGATCCTGCTGCACGAACTTGGGCACGCCTTCGCGGGGCGGCCGTTCAAAGCCCACGTCTCGCGCATCGAGCTGATGGGGCTCGGCGGCGTGGCGCACTTCGAGCGCTCGCTGCCGCGGTCCGTTTTCGCACGGTCAGTCATCTCTCTGGCCGGGCCCGCGGTGAATCTGGGCCTCTGGTTCGCGTTCGACGCGCTGGCCGGGCAGGCGGAGATGGCGGGCCAGTGGATGGTGGTCACGCCGCTCTTGGAGCTGGCGTGGGTCAACAAGGTGCTGCTGTTCTTCAACCTGCTGCCTGCCTATCCTCTTGACGGCGGACATACGCTTGACGCCTGGCTCGGCCGGCTGCTGGGTTCGGAGTGGTCGGTGCGCATCATCGCCTGTCTTGGCATCGCCTGCGCCGCCTGGCTCGCCTACATATCGCTTCCAAGCAACCTCTATCTCCTGTTCGTTGCCCTGTCCGTCGCGATGACGAACTGGCAGAAGCTGCAGGGCCTCGGCCGCTGGCACCGCTGGTAGCGGTTCCACAAAAGGGCCTGCAACGGCAGCCCCGACATTCGTTCTCAGCGGGGCCCCCGCTTGCTCGCGAAGAATGCCTCGATCGCCGTCTGGGGCTCGCCGGTCTCGTAGGCTTCGGAGAGGGCATCGATGCCAGCCAGGATGCCCTCGGCCAAAGCGACGCGCTCCCAGCGGTTCACCAGTGCCTTCTGCGCACGGACTGCCGACGGCTTGGCCCGGCAGATCGCGCCGATCCACGCCTCGACCGCGGCGTCGAGGTGGGCGGCCGGCGCCACCTTCTCAACCAGGCCCATGGCCAGCGCGTCGCCGGCCGAATAGAGCGCACCGGTCAGCAGCATCTCGCGTGTCCTGCCCCAGCCGATTAGGCCAGGCAGCAGGGCGGCCTCGATCACCGACGGGATGCCCATCTGTACCTCGGGCATGCCGAACTGCGCCGTGTCGGCCGCCGCGCGGAAGTCGCAGCTGGCCGCCACCTCCAGGCCGGCACCCAGGCAGAACCCGCCGATGCGGCCGATCACCGGCACCGCGCAGTCGCGGACGGCCTGGCAGGCCTGGTGCAGCCGGGTGATGAACAGCCGCGCCGTGTCGGGGTTCAGCAGGGCCAACTCGTTGAGGTCCGCCCCGCCGATGAACGCGCGGTCTCCTGCGCCCGTGAGCACGACCGCACGCAGCCGCTCCGTCTTGCCGAGGCGGGCGAAGGCCGCGCTCAGCTCCAGGATGAGCGGCGTCGAGAGGCAGTTGAGCCGGCGCTGGTTGCTCGCGGTCACGAACGCGACCGCACCCGAGGGCCGCTCATCCACACGCACGCTCACGGCCGCATCCGCCATCAGCTCGTCTCCCTGCAGGCCTTTAGGGGCCGCATGGCCCCCGCCGGCACTGTGCTGTCGGCAGCGCCGTCCACCTTGTTGGCGCGTCCGGCTGGACGCCTCACGCCGGATGTCCGCTTGTAGCCATTTCGGTTTGCTACCGGCACGCTACCACCATCGGTGAGGTTTGGACAAAGATGGGTGCTCTGCCCAACACCTCGTATCTGATGCATGCGGGCGGCCGCCTGCAGCGTGCGCTTGCGCAGGCGGCGCTTGCGCTCGCCCTCATCTACGCACGGCCGGCAGCCGCCCAGCCGCAAGGCTTCGTCGGCGCCGCCGAAAAGCAAGCAGAGGTCAAGCCGCCGGCCGATGCCGACAGCATCTGTCGCGTCCTGGTAGGCGCCGCGGCCGAGAACGGGCTTCCGCTCCACCTCTTCACGCGCCTCATCTGGCAGGAGAGCCGGTTCAACCCCAATGCTGTGAGCCCCAAGGGGGCGCTCGGCATTGCCCAATTCATGCCGCGCACGGCCTCGGGGCGCGGGCTCGTCGACCCGTTGGAGCCGCTGACGGCGCTGCGTGAGTCTGCAAGCTACCTGGCCGAACTGCGCACGACCTTTGGCGGCAACCTCGGGCTCGCCATGGCCGCCTACAACGCCGGGCCGGGCCGGGTCGAGGCTTGGCTCGCCGGCCGCCGTGGCCTTCCCGACGAGACACGCGTCTACGTGCTCGCCATCACCGGCCACAGCGCGGAGGCGTGGGCGTCGTCCGAGCCGCCGCAGATGCGGCTCTTCGATGCTCCGCAGAAGGTCGACTGCACGGAGCTGCGCAAGTTGATTACCGCCAGCCTGCGCGCCCGCCCGGTCTTGAGGGCCAGCCCGGCGTGGGGCCCTTGGGGTGTGCAGCTCACCGCCAACTGGTCCCAGGGGCGGGCGCTCGCCACCTACGAACAGCTGCGGCGCATGTACCTGCCCGTATTGGGCGATCGCCTGCCGCTGGTGTTGCGCGGCCACCTACCCGGACGGCGTGGGGCGACCAGGTACATCGTGCGCGTCTCCGAGAAGAGCCGCACGGGCGCGGATGGTCTCTGCGCGAAGCTTCGCGCCGCCGGCGGCGCCTGCGCGGTGCTCCGCAATCCCTCCGGCTGAGGCAGCTCGTGCCATGAGAGGGCGGAGCAAGAATCGGCAGGCCACGGACGCGGTTTAAGGGTAGAGATGTTCCCATGCCGCTCAAGAACCGCGTGACGCCCGAGGGCGAGATCATCGCGACGCCGTATCGTGGGCTCATGATGGGCAACCGTGGCGGGGCCATCCATCGGCCTGATCGCACGCTCGGGGTCCGCCGCTGGGCCAGCAAGCAGTGGATCGCCTGCGTGCTCGAGTTTAAGGGCCGCCACCGCGCCGTGATGCAGCCCAACGCCTACACGGAGCTGTTCTTCCTGGACGAGGCCACCGCGCTCGCGGCCGGCCATCGGCCCTGCTTCGAGTGCCGCCGTACCGATGCCGAGCGCTTCGCCGAGCTGTGGGCCAGGACGCAGGGTCGCACGGAGCGCGCGCGGGCGCCGGCCATGGACGAGGTGCTGCACGCCGAGCGCCTCGATCCCAACCGCGGCAAGCGTATCTTCCGGGCCCGCCGCGCCGACCTCCCCAACGGCGCCTTCATCCGCTACGGTCGGCGCGATGGCGAGCCGCGCGCCTGTCTCGTCATCGGCGCCAACCTGCTGACATGGCACCCGTCCGGGTACACATCGCTGGTGATGCCGGCGGCCGTCAACGAGGACGTGGAGGTGCTGACGCCGCCTTCGATCGTTGCCATACTTTCCGCCGGGTATCGTCCGATGCTACATAGCTCGGCAGCGGCCCTGCTTGCCTGACTTGCCTGACTTGCCTGACTTGCCTGACTTGCCTGACTTGCCTCACTCGCCTCGATCCGAGCGGCCGCGGAGGGGACCCGCCAGTGACCCGATCCACGCTCAGGCGCACCCTGCGCCGCATCTACGTGCTGCTCACCGCGGTGCTCGGCATCTCGTTCTTCGCCAAGATCGCCGACCACGTCCCGTTCCTCGCGGGCACCGGCGCCGAGGCGCTGCTCAAGGACGCCTACGAGTTCCTGCGCGACATGTCGCTGCTCATCGCCACCGGCGGCGTCGCTTACATCGCCAACGTCTACCAGAAGCGCCAGAGCTTCATCGAGGCGCTGAAGGAGGAGTGGCGCGACATCATCGCCGCCAAGTCCGCCCTGTTCACCTACACGCAGCTCGAGCGGCCCACCCTGGAGCAGTACCTGGCCACGTTCTGCAAGCTGTCGGAGACCATCGACAACATGCGCTCGGTCTACCAGAACGTCGGCGAGACCGAGGCTCTGATCGGGCTCTATCCCTACGCCCCACTGCACGACATGCGGCGCGCCCTCCAGACGCTGGACCCACGCAAGGTCCCCGACGCTGGCGAGGCACGCACGCTCGCCCGCGACGCGATCCTGCAGTCGTTCTACGCCCTTCGCGAGACCTTTCTGGAAGAGCTGGACCTGGAAGCGCCGGACCATCCGCTGCTGCCTTCCGGTGCGCGGCGCAGAAAGGTGAGCGGCGCAACCCAAGCCGCGGTCGATGCAGTTGGCCGCCAGAAGGCCATTCAGGATCGAGCGGCATCCCCCGAGCCGCGCATCGACGCGCTGCTGGCCGAGCTCTACGCCAGGGAGAACACCACGACCAAGCCCTGGCGCCAGCCAGCTGCGCAGACCGAAGCACCGGTGCGCGACGGGCGAGGCGCGTGACAACGAGCGGGGTGTGTAGGGCTCTTCCGTGCAGACCTGCCTCGTTATGGCGGACGTTTCGGCCGGGACCCCTCGTGTCGGCTCTCGGTGTCTCGTTGCCTGAAGGCGTGCAAAACTCAATCTTCACCGCGCTTGGCGATGAATGTGCCGTTCGGTTGATGAAACATCGGCTTATCGATGGTCGCGCCTCTCCGGGAAACGCGACGGCAAAGCCCTCCAATTCGACAATGCGGAACCTACGGGCCTTGCTGAGGCGCAAGGCGATAGGCGGGCTGGTTGTCCACTTTCAACATGATGGCCACACGACACATCATCAGGCTACGTTTGAAGAATTGTGCCACCGCCTGGCCACCCTCCGCCATGCAACGCAGTTCGTGATCTGCTCGATCACCAAGTCCTTCACCGCGGCTCTTGTGGCGCTCATTGCGACAATGAGGGGCGCCTCGACTGGACCAAGCCAGTAGGTGACGATCTTCCCGAGTTTGGCCTGTTGCCGGCCATGCGTCTGCCCATCAGGACCATGGCGCTGCGCGGAGCAATCAATACCTCGATCGCCGCAAAACCGGCCGGTCACCGCGATCGTGTGCGGATCGGAAAGCCGAGGCTATAGCGCATTGCCCCAAGCTGGGCGAATTCCAGCTGGGCTGCGCGTCGTAGACGAGGGGCGCGTGCAGCTTCGCCAATCCAGCCGGAAGGAGGCCTGGACCGGGTAGGTGGCGCACGAAAGCCTGCCCTGGATATCGACCAACCGCGACATCAGTTTTTTTTACCCCAGCGCCGCCGGCAGCTGGCGCTCGCCGTTGAACTCGCCCTGGCCGAGATTGAGCCGCATCCAGCTGGCAGGGTGCGCGTTTGCGGGATAGGTCCGCTGACACAGCTGTCCGCGGCTGGTCTGGCCTTCTTCGTCCGTCGCCTGTCCGTCGGTTGCAGTGCCACGGGCGGCCGTTGCTGAACCCGGGGGGGCCGTTGCCGACAATGGCTGGCGCGTGACGGCCGACTGTGCTAACTCGCGCCCCAAAATTGATGCGGCGCAGCAAGGGCGGTATGCCCGTGCAGCTTGCCGAATCCCCAGCAAACGCCCGTCAAGGCCCAATGGACCTGCGCAACATCGCCATCATCGCCCACGTCGATCACGGCAAGACCACGCTGGTCGATCAGATGCTCCGCCAGTCCGGCCTGTTCCGCGACAGCGAGTTGCGCGGCACCTGCATCCTCGACTCCAACGAC
>JAFMSC010000020.1:9101-20245 GCA_017353825.1 Hyphomicrobiaceae bacterium
CCACGCTGGTTGATGCCCTGCTCGAGCAGTCGGGCGCGTTCCGGCAGAACCAGAAGGTGGAATCGCAGGCGCTCGACTCGAACGACCTGGAGCGTGAGCGCGGCATCACCATCCTGGCCAAATGCACCTCCATCGTTTGGGCCGACACGCGCATCAACATCGTCGACACGCCGGGCCACGCCGACTTCGGCGGCGAGGTGGAGCGTATCCTCAACATGGTGGACGGCGCCGTCGTGCTGGTGGACGCGGCCGAGGGGCCGCTGCCGCAGACCAAGTTCGTGGTCTCCAAGGCCCTCAAGCAGGGCCTCAGGCCCATCGTCGTCGTCAACAAGATCGACCGGCCGGACGAGCGCCACAACGCCGTCCTCAACGAGGTCTTCGACCTGTTCGCGAGCCTTGACGCGAGCGACGAGCAGCTCGACTTCCCCGTGCTCTACGGCTCCGGTCGCGAGGGCTGGATGATGCCCGATCCGGCAGGCCGGCGCACGGACCTTAAGCCGCTGTTTGAGCTGATCCTCAGCCATGTCCCGCCGCCGGTTGTGGAGCAGGGCCCATTCCGCGTGCTCGCCACCACGCTGGAAGCCGATCCATACCTCGGGCGGGTGCTCACCGGGCGCATCCGCTCGGGCAGCGTGCGGCCGAACCAGACCATCAAGGCCCTGCGCCGGGATGGATCGCTGATCGAGACCGCGCGTGTCAGCAAGGTGCTGGCCTTCCGCGGTCTGGAGCGCACAGGCGTGGACGTGGCCGAGGCAGGCGACATCGTGGCCCTCGCCGGGCTCACCCAGGCCACGGTGGCCGATACCCTCTGCGACCCGTCGGTGGAGGAGGCGCTGCCGGCCCAGCCGATCGACCCGCCCACGCTCGCGATGCTGTTCCGCATCAACGACGGGCCGTTCGCGGGCCAGGAGGGCGACAAGGTGCAGAGCCGGGTGATCCGCGACCGCCTCATGAAGGAGGCCGAGCGCAACGTCGCCATTCGCGTCAACGAGCTGCCCGACACCAAGGACGCCTACGAGGTGGCCGGCCGCGGTGAATTGCAGCTCGGTATCCTCATTGAGACCATGCGCCGCGAGGGCTTCGAGCTGACCGTGTCGCGTCCGCGCGTGGTCATCGCCACCGACCCGGAAACCGGCCAAAAGCTTGAGCCTGTTGAGGAGGTCATCGTCGACGTGGACGAACAGCACTCCGGGGTCGTGGTGCAGAAGCTCTCCGAACGCCGCGGGGAACTGATCGAAATGCGGCCCTCAGGCGGCGGCCGCCAGCGTCTCGTGTTCCATGCCCCCACGCGCGGGCTGATCGGCTACCAGAGCGAGCTGCTCACCGACACGCGCGGCACAGCCGTGCTGAACCGCCTGTTCCACGGCTATGCTCCGTTCAAGGGCGAGATCGACGGGCGACGCACCGGCGTGCTCGTATCCAACGCCGCTGGCGAGGCCACCGCCTACTCGCTCTTTAACCTGCAGGATCGCGGCGCCATAATGATCGAGCCGCAGACACGCGTGTACGAGGGGATGATCGTGGGCCAACACGCGCGCGACAACGACCTCATCGTCAATGTCATCCAGGGCAAGAAATTGACCAACATCCGTGCCGCCGGAAAGGACGAGAACACCATCCTCACCCCGCCCATGCGCCTCACCCTGGAGAAGGCCATGTCCTACATCGAGGACGACGAGCTTCTGGAGGTGACGCCCAGGTCCATCCGCCTCCGCAAACGCTGGCTCGACCCCAACGAGCGCAAGAGGCGTGAGCGGGCCGGCGCGGCATAGTACCTCAAGGCAAGCGGTGGAGGATCGGTTCCTCAGCGGCCCCCGCCTCAGCGAGGACTTCATCGCCAAGCGCGAGCAACCGGCGGCTGAGGAACACTGAGCCGCTCTGATGCTCGCCTACACGCTCGACAGCAAACATCTGGCAGCGACGCGATGAGGACCCGTCGGAGCTGCGGGAAAATTCAATGCGCTGGCCGCCCAGCTCGCGATATCGAGCATCGCCCCCGGCGAACTGCAAGGGGTGGCGCGGAGAAGTCGGCCCCGCGCCGAGAAGCTGACGGCAATCGAGCACTTCGTCGCGCGCCTGGAGGTACAGCCGCTGGCCAACAAGGCTGCGGCGATTTCGGTCAGCCGCAGGCTGAGCTGGAACGCGTGGGGAAACCCCGTCGGGCCCCACGAAATCTAGATCGTCGCTCACGCGCGCAGCGAAGGTCTGATCGTTGTCATCAACATCATGCGCGAGTTCGCCCCTGCCCGGCGTGCGCGCCGAGATTTGGGCCTGACCGACCTCGCAGCGCCTCGCGCCACCGACCCGGCCGTGGGGTGCGCTTTGCGCTGGCTTCCAGCAACCACATTCTCGGATTTGCGGCGCGCGGCGGGCATCCGGCGCGCTATATGGTTCGGTCACCGGGGGGTTGCTATCGGGCTTTGGAGGCAACCCATGGATCTCATCAACCTTCTCGTTCAGCTCCTGAGCGGGGCCGTGGGCGGCAACGTCGCGGGCGGCCTGTCCCGGACGGGCGGCATGGGGGCGCCCGGTAACACGCTGGCGGGCGCCGTGGGTGGCGGCATCGGCGGCCAGATCCTCAGTGTGCTATTGAGCCTTGCGGCCGCGCGCAACTCGGCGGGTTCGCTGGATATTCCGGGCTTCGTCAGTCAGCTGCTGGCCGGCGGCTTGAGCGGCGGCGTGCTCACCGCCATTCTTAACATGATCCGGGCTGCGGCGGCACGATAAAGGGCCGCCGGCCGAGGCCTGCCGCCCGCCATCGGTCAGCGGGCCTCGTTGGGCACGGCGGCGGTGTCGATCTGGCGCCTCAGCCAGGCCGCGGCAGCCTCGGCCGTGACAAACAGCTTGTTGTGCTGGAGGACGTGGTCCAGATAGACGAGCCAGCCATCGCCGTGGTTGAGCGTGGCGATGGTATGGCCTCGGTAGCTATCCGACCAGAACTCGTCGGTCTCATGGAGCGTATGCATTGCTGCCTCCGCCTAATCAGCTCCTGCCGCCCGCCCTCGACACATCGCCACCGGGACGAACCTCTCCTCAGCGCTCCCTCTAGTCCCTCTACGCAAGCAAGCCCTGTGCCGATCACTATAAGGTCTCGAGGCATCGGGATCTTGCCGACCCCTTGGCGCCGAATTATTGTGCAGCGCACCTAGGTGCACTGCAAGATCAACCCATAGGCAGCCGTGAGGCTACTTTGTCGCGCCAGCAGGTTTCCAAGCTTCGGGGTTAGCTTCGCCCTAAGCCTCGTCCCTACAACTTGGCGATGGCCTATCTCCGCGCCACGTCCTTCCCGGCGAGGCCGCCCATCCGGCATACCTCCGCCCACTCTTCTGGCGTGACGGGCTGCACAGACAGCCGCGCCGTCTTCACCAGCGCCATGCGGGCGAGGTTTGGGTTGGCCTTGGCCTCGGCCAGGGAAACCGGCTTGGGGATGTCGCAAACGGCGCGGACATCGACGCATTGCCAGATGCCGGTATCGTCCTTGGGGTCGGGGTGGGCCAGCGCGCACACCTCCACGACGCCCACGATCTCCTTGTCCTTGCCCGAGTGATAGAAGAAACCGAGGTCGCCCAGCTGCATCGCCTTCATGTTGTTGCGGGCAACGAAGTTGCGTACGCCGTCCCACGCCGTGCCCGTCTTGCCGAAGGCCTTCTGCGCCGCCCACGAGTAGGTCTCAGGCTCGCTCTTGAACAGCCAGTAGGCTGGACCGGACTTGCGGGCCGCGTCGGCGGCAGGCGATCTCGATGTTGTGTCGGCTTTGCGGGGCATCGGGAAGGCTCTCAGGCTCAGATAGACCCGGGCACCGTGGCCCCCGTCAAGAGCCCAATCAAGCTCTTTCCGCCATAGGCCACAGGCACGCCACACGCAGAGGTGAAGTTGCCTTTGGGGCGTTAGGGGGTCGCAAGCCGCTGCCACGCGAGAGGCGGAGCTTTGCCGTCGCCCCGTGCTGACGCCACTTGCGTGGAACAAGGCGGTCACGCTGAGGCTCGCGGCGCTGCTTGAGCAGCTCGATCCCGAAACGCCCGATCGACCGGCCACCGAGGCGCTCTTCACGGGGAGACTTCCAGCGCAACGAGAGCAGGCACCCGGACTGGCCGCAGGGCCGGGCCGGCGCCTTTCGCCTGCTCCTGGAGATGAAGACGATGATGCCCGACATCCGGATCAGCATCGAGGACATGGTTGGCGAAGGCGATGAGGTGAGCGTGCGCTGGCGCTAGGGCACCCTGACCGGCGCCTTCGACGCCTTCAAGGCTGACGGCTCCCGCTACGAGGCGATTGCCTTCGCCATCGATCGCCTCCGCGACGGTCGCATTGCCGAGGATTGGCGGCCGCCGCGCGCCTCCCCGACGACCACGCGCGGCGGACCGGATAAGTGGATAAGGCTGCCGCTACAAAGCCCTCTGAGGCTTGGCAACCGCGGCAGGGGCCGGCTTTCCCGGACCCCGAGGATGTGGCGCTTCCGCGGGACATGATCGTTAGAGCGCGTAACGACGCCAGGCACGGGCCAGCGCTCGCCCCCGCTTCCGGGCTGGGCGCCGTCGGCGACATGCGATTGCTTGGCGAAAACTCGCCCGGAATGCGTTGACGCGGCGTCAGGCCGCCACCTCCCGCGCCAAATAGTCAACCGCCGCCTGCACGCCGCCGGACCCGTGCGGGATCCGGACGGTCTTGAGGGCTATCTCCACCGCGCCGAGCGTGCCGAGGAGCATGGGCGCGTTGATGTGGCCCATGTGGGCGATCCGGAAGCCCTTGCCGTCGAGCGCGCCCAGGCCGACGCCTAGCACCACGCCGCATTTGTCCCGGCAGTAGGCGAGGAGCGGGTCCGGATCGACCCCAGGCGTGAGGACGCACGTGACGGAGTTGGCCCGTTCCGACGGGCGCTGGATGTTGAACGCGATCGCCTCCCCTTCCGCCCACTTGGCGACCGCGGTGCGCGTGGCCTCCGCCAGCAGCTCGTGGCGACGGATGGCAGCATCGAGGCCCTCCGCGAGCAGCAAGTCCAGCGCCTTGCGCAGGCCGAACAGCAGGTGCTCTGGCGGCGTTCCACAGTACTTCTGGTAGTGCACCTCGCCCTCGCGGAAGGTCCAGTCCCAGTAAAGCGTGCGCAGCCCGGCCGTTTCGTGCACCTTGCGCGCCCGTGCGCCCGCCGCAACGAAGGCAAGCCCCGGTGGGGTCATTAGGCCCTTCTGGGAACCGGACATGGCCACGTCCACGCCCCACGCGTCCATCTCGAACGGCATGCACGCGAGCGAGGCCACAGCATCCACCATCAATAGGGCTGGATGCCTCGCGGCATCCAGCGCCTTGCGGATGGCGGGGATGTCGTTGACCACGCCGGAGGCGGTATCGATCTGCGCAACGAGCACCGCCTTAATCGTGCGGGCCGTGTCGCGCTTCAGCCGCTCTTCCAGCGCTGTCGGATCGACCGCCCGCTGCCAGCCGCCCGGCAGCACCTCCACTTCCAAACCGAGCATTCTCGCCATCTCGCCCCAGCCGACGGCGAAGCGGCCGCTCTCCAGTACCAATACCTGCTCGCCGCGCGAGAGCACGTTGGAGAGCGCCGCCTCCCAGCCGCCGTGGCCGTTGGCGGCGTAGATGTAGACGCGTCCGCTCGTGCGGAAGATCACGCCGAGGTCCTTGAGGCAGCTCTCGGTGATGCCGATCATCTCGCCGGAGTAGATGTCCACGGCCGGCCGCTGCATCGCGGCGAGCACCGCATCCGGAATGGTGCTCGGGCCCGGGATGCTCAGGAACTGCCTGCCGTTGCTGACTGTCATGCTTGCGCTTTCCCTTGCTGCGAGGCGACTCTGGGCGGCGGCCCCTCGAACCATTTGTCGGCGGAGTGGCACAGGTCGCTCACGATGCATACGTCGCACCTGGGCCTGCGCGCTTGGCAGATATAGCGGCCGTGCAGGATGAGCCAATGGTGCGCGTGCCGCATGAATTTCTCAGGAATGACCTTAAGGAGGCCCATCTCCACCTCCAGGGGGGTCTTGCCCCCGGCCAGCTGCAGCCGGTGCGCCACCCGGAACACGTGCGTGTCCACGGCCAGCGTCGGCTCCCCGAACGCGGTATTGAGCACCACGTTGGCGGTCTTACGGCCGACACCGGGCAGCGCCTCGAGCGCCACGCGGTCGTGCGGCACCTCGCCGCCGTGCTCGTCGAGGAGCTTCTGCGACAGGGCAATCACATTCTTGGCCTTGTTGCGGTAGAGCCCGATGGTCTTGATGTACCCCTGCACACCGGACTCGCCGAGAGCCAGCATTTGCCGGGGCGTTGACGCCGCCCGGAACAGGGCGCGCGTAGCCTTGTTGACGCCGGCGTCCGTGGCCTGCGCCGACAGCACGACCGCGATGAGCAAAGTGAAGGGACTGTGGTAGTCAAGCTCGCCCTTGGGCTCGGGATTGGCCGCGGCGAAGCGGCGGAAGATCCCCTCCACCCTTTCGGGAAGAGGGAGGGCCGACCGCCGCCGGGAACCTCCTGTCTTAGCGACAAGCCTGGCCCTGGGCGGGCTCGCCCCCGGTCGAGCAGCTTTGGGCATCGAGACTTCGCTGAAGCGACTGTTGCTGATAGGATCGCGACATGACCGGAAATTCCGACCAAACGCAAGACGGCGCCGATGCCTTTCGCGCCGTGCTGACCCCCCACCGCTCCCTGAGCCCCAGGGGCTTTCTCATACTGATGGTGGCGATGGGGGCGATTAGCTTCATCACGGGCATGCTCTTTCTCGTGGCCGGTGCCTGGCCAGTGTTCGGGTTCTTCGGGCTCGATGTGCTCCTCGTCTACATCGCCTTCAGGCTCAACTACCGCTCGGGACGTCTTTACGAAACGCTGGACCTCACGCCCGCCCGGCTCGTCCTCACGCGGGTGCACCCTTGCGGCCGAAGGGAACGGTTCGACTGCAACCCGTATTGGGCCCGGGTCAACCTGCGCGAGTGGCCCGACGGCCGCACGTCGCTCAGCATCATCTCGCGCGGCACGGAGCTGGCCTTCGGCAGCTTTCTCACGGACGACGAGCGGCGTGACCTCGCCTCGGCACTGAGGGAGGCCCTCTTGACCGCCCGCGGCGGCGTGCGAATTTGAGCGGCAAAAGGGCATGAATCGGGTCGATCCCCCTGCGCCGGCCCCTTAAGTCTCGCTTCGCAGGACAACGCGACACCAAACAGGCGAGACCGCCATGCTTCAGGACACCATGACCGCGCTACGGGACACCCCACACGAGCCGGCGCCCACCAGCGCCCGGAGCGCCAATGATTACGACCAGATCCGGAACGCCATTGCTTTCCTCACGCGCAGCTGGGACCAGCAGCCCAGCCTGGACGAGCTTGCGGCCCACCTGGAGCTGGCGCCCACCCAGTGCCAAAAGTTGTTCAAGCGCTGGTGCGGTCTGAGCCCCAAGGAATTCGTGCAGGCGCTGACCGTGGAGCACGCCCGCGCCCTGCTCAAGGACTCCGCCAGCATCCTCGACGCAGCCTATGGGGTGGGCTTGTCTGGCGGCGGACGGCTGCACGACCTGTTTGTCTCGCACGAGGCTATGACGCCGGGCGACTACAAGCGCCGCGGCGAGGGGCTCGACATGGCCTACGGTTTCCATGCTTGCCCGTTCGGCGAGGCCCTCCTCATTGCCACCGAACGCGGGCTCGCCGGCCTTGCCTTCCTCGACGAGGACAAGGCGCTGACGCGCGAGGAGGTGCTGGCCGATATGATGCGTCGCTGGCCGAGGGCAAAGTTCCGAGCAGCGCCCGACCGGACTAAAGCCTTCGCACGCCTCATCTTCAGCCCAGCCGAATGGAGCATCGACAGGCCCGTCCGGCTCGTGCTCATCGGCACGGACTTCGAGGTGCGGGTGTGGGAGGCACTCCTCAAGATCCCCATGGGCCGCGCAGTCAGCTACCGCGACATCGCCTGCCACCTGGGCCAGCCGACCGCGTCGCGCGCGGTGGGTTCGGCCGTTGGCCGCAATCCCATCTCGTTCGTAGTGCCCTGCCACCGCGTGCTGGGCGCCGACGGCAGGCTGACCGGCTACCATTGGGGTCTGACCCGCAAGCGCGCGCTGATCGGTTGGGAGATGGGCCGCCTGGCGGAGGGCCGGTAGCGCGCACGGCGGCGAATGTGCTCAGCAAACGCACTCAGCACACGCACTCAGCACAAGGGCACACCTGCTCGCGCCGCATGCTGCGACCCAGGCCCCCTCGCGTTTCTTAGTGGTGGGTCTCCGCGATCAGCCGGCGCTGCTCCTTCAAGCGATTTAGTGCCTCCGACATCAGGCCGAGCTGGCTCTCGATCTCGGCGGTCGCGTACCCCTGTGCGCTCAGCCAGGGCAGGAGGGACTCGACGTGCCGGATATTGCGCTCCGCCTCCGCGATGCGGCTGTCGGCTTGGGCAAGCTTGAGATTGTCCTCAAGGGTCATGCAGGCGTGCTCCGGGTTGCCAGAAGCGAGCTGGCTCTAGCGTTGCCGCGCTGTTGGGTGGCAAATGCGCCTTAGAAATTGGCGCGAGCGAGGCAGACGCGTCACTTTCACGGAGAAATGCGTTGGGTCAAGCGGAGTTAGCCCCAACACGTCTGATGTCATCCAGCCAGGTGTTGGGTCTCGCTAACGCTCAACTCGGGACCCCCTTACAGGAACCGCGAAGGCCACATGATGGTGCGCCACATGTGCGCCGATGGACTGTCGTCCCACCCGAGGCCCTCCTTGGGCTGCTTGAAATTGCGCCCGATGATGTCGACGAAGTCGTCGAGGTTGACCTTGGCATTGGGATCGAACGAGTACACATCGTTGAGCGTAATGAGCCGCGAGGTCATGTACCACTTGTGGTTCCGGGCACGCTCGTATTCGGCGACGATGTAGGGCTCGGGCTCGTAGTCGGGCCCGAACAGCTTCACGTACATCTCGGGATACGTATAGCCCACCGACTCGTCGGGGAAGAAGCGCAAGGCTTGGTGCATCCTCACCGCCCAGGCCACTTCCTCCTCCACGTAGGGCTCGATCATCTGCGCGCCCCAATAGCCATGGTCGCAGCGGATGAAGCTGACCACCCCGATGTCATGCAGCAGGCAGGCCATGATCACCTTCTCGGAGTGGCCACCCTTGAGCGCGTGCGTGGCGCTCTGCAACAGGTGCGATGTGGAAGCAAACCGGCACCGGAAGTAGTCCGCGAGCGTCGGCTTCTCGGGCATCCGTGGCAGACGCGGGTCGGGGCCCATCAGCATGTATTTGCCAGGGTTCCTGGCCAAGAGCTCCATGCCGCCTTCCATCTCGGCCTTGCCGTCGGCCAGGTTGCTGAACACCGACCTCGCCACGATGTGCTCCAGCTCGTGCATCATCCGTTCTTCGAGCGCGTCGGCACGCTCCGCCATGCTCAAGGCGGGGGCGCCGGTGAGGGCGCCCGTGGGGGCGTGGGTGTGGGCGGAGGCGTCCTGTGGCATGCCGGTCTCCAATTCTCTGGGCCGCGTTGCGTGGAAAGATGCGCGCTTTGGCCGCGGGCGGCAAGGGTCAAGGCAACTCGCCGGCTGCCAGCGCAGCGGCGCTGCTATGCAATCCTCTCGAACATCTCTGCGATGTCAGCGACTGGGCTGGGCGCTTCGAGGCCGGACGGCTTGGCAACAAGCCGTGCGAACGCGGCCGTACGCTCGACGACCACGTTGCGCTGCCGGTCCACCGTGACGATGTGATAGCTGTCGTCCAGCACGCAGGTCTCCACGATCCCGCCGAGCGCCCCCTGCAGGTAGGCGGCGTTGTCGAGGCTCGCCCGGTCGTCCTCGCGCGGATGTACGATCAGCGTTGGCTGACGAATGCCGGCGAGCTCGCGCTTTACGGTATCGACGAGCCAGCGCAACTCCAGCATGACCCGGCCCGGATTGGAGAACTGCCCGGCCCTGGAGCTGTCACCGCTGTTGATGGCGGCCATCACCAGTGCGCGCACCCGCGGGTCCTTGATGCCGTAGGGCTCGCGCTCGGTGAAGGTGATGAGATCCGCAGTCCTGCGGTGGCGCACAAGGTTGAACAGCACGCTGTACCAAGGCACTCCCCAGCCGTCGAGCTTCAGGGTAGGCGCAAACAGCACCGCGCCCGCAACCTCATCGGGCTGCCGAGCGGCCAAGTGCAGCGCCAGGATGGCTCCCATCGAGAGGCCCCCGACGATCACTGTCTTGCAGGTCTTGCGCAGTTCGGCGTGAGCTTCCTCCACCGACGCGTACCAGTCGCGCCAGCTGCTGGCGCGCAAGTCCTCAAAGCTACCGCAGTGCCCGGCGAGCTGTGGACAGGTCACGGTATAACCGGCGCGTGCCAGGCCGATGCCAATGAAACGCAGCTCCACCGGCGTGCCGCCGAGCCCGTGGATCAACAGGAAGCCGGTAGGCCCGCCGCGAAATGTCTCGCTGTAATCGGGAATTGCCATGTTTTGCCTTTGATGGGGTCCCCTATTGGTGTTGAGCCGCGGCAAACCGCTTCTTCAGGCGGACTTGCGCGCGTGCCTCGCGAGCCAGTCGGCCAGCACGGCGACCGCGTCGGAGAAGTCCGCAATGCGCCAATGCGCAATGTTTGCCGCCCGGCAATGCGCGGCCAGCTGCCCCTTGGCCAGAACCAGCTGCGACTTGCGGGCGAGGCAGAAATCCGACAGGCCGTCGCCCACCGCGATCTGGAGCAACCCCGTCCCGCCCTTGAGCCCATGGCCGCACTTGCAATTGCCGAGCGCTGCCGCACACGCGCCACGCGCGTGCGGAAAGCCAAGCCTCCAGCGGTCGCCGCCCAGCCACTGCAGCCGGTTGGCGAAGAACGGCAGGTCGAGACCGGCTGCGCGCAGCACGTGACACACCACGCGGTCCATGCCGTCGGACACCACCACGACCTTTAGGCTCCAGCGCCGGCACAGCTCAACGAAACGATGAAATTGGGCGTCGATGGAGAAGGTGGCTAAGAGCCCGTCCAGCGCCTCGGGTGTCGCCCTTAGCAGTTGCACTTCTTCGGCCATGCAGTCTCGCGCCGTTCGAAGGCCCTGCTGCCACTGGCGCTCGATATCGCGCCAGGACGGGTCGCAGAACCGGTCGAATACGGTATCGGTCGGGTCGGATGGCGCGATCGTCCCGTCGAAATCCACATACACAGTTCCCAGCATGCTTGCCTTTCCGACCCCAACAGCAACGCGGC
>JAFMSC010000168.1 GCA_017353825.1 Hyphomicrobiaceae bacterium
TTGTGCTTTTGGCAGAGTTCGACAAGTGGACCAAAAAGCAATTCGATAAGTTCTGTAGACAGCTCGAAATCAGCAAATGGGTTCCCTCGACCGACGAGCCGTCGCCACGTCCTCAACGTTACGCTCCCCTGATCAAAACCCAATAGCGAGGCAGCGAGGAAGACCCGGCGTCCACCTGCGCGCCGGTCGGGAAGGTCAGAGCCGACCCAATCCTTTGCCGACCGAGTGTTGCACTGGCGGGCGGTCCGAGCCATAACGCGACCGTTCGAGGGAGCTCCAAATGGCATTCACGCCCCGCGTCTTCTCCGGCATGCAGCCGACCGGCAACCTGCACCTGGGCAACTACCTTGGCGCCATGGTGCAGTGGGTCGAGATGCAGAAGACGCACGATTGCATCTTCTGTGTGGTGGACATGCACGCTATCACGATGGCGGTGTCGGTATGGGGCGGGCCATCCGAGCTGCCGGGCCAGATCCGCTCGGTGGCCGCCGCCTACATCGCGGCCGGCATCGATCCCAAACGCAGCATCCTCTTCAACCAGAGCCAGGTGTCGGAGCACGCCGAGCTCGCGTGGGTCTTCAATTGCGTGGCGCGGCTGGGATGGCTCAACCGCATGACCCAGTTCAAGGAAAAGGCCGGCAAGGACCGTGAGAATGCTTCGGTCGGACTCTACGACTACCCCGTGCTCATGGCCGCCGACATCCTCGCCTACCGCGCCACGCACGTGCCCGTGGGCGAGGACCAGAAGCAGCATCTCGAGCTCGCCCGCGACATCGCCCAGAAGTTCAACAACGACTTCGCCGAGTCGATCCGCAAGGCTGGCATCGATGACGGCCAGTTCTTCCCGCTGCCGGAACCCGTCATCATCGGCCCGGCCACGCGCGTCATGAGCCTTCGCGATGGAACGAAGAAGATGTCGAAGTCGGATGCCTCCGACCTGTCGCGCATCAACATGACGGACGACGCCGACACCATCGCGAGGAAGATCCAGAAGGCTAAGACCGACCCGGAACCGCTGCCGAGCGAGGAGGCCGGGTTGGAGACCCGGCCCGAGGCTGACAACCTCGTCGGCATCTACGCCGCGCTGGCCGGCAAGCCGAAGGCGGCGGTGCTCAGGGAGTACGGCGGAGCGCAGTTCTCGACGTTCAAGAAGGCCTTGGCCGAGGTCGCGGTTTCCCGTATCGGCCCCGTCAACGCGGAGATGAAGCGGCTGCTGGCCGACCCGGCCGAGATCGACCGCATCCTGGCCGAGGGGGCCCGGCGCGCCCGCGCCATTGCCAAGCCGATCGTGGATCAGGTCAAGGACGTGGTCGGCTTCCTGCGCTCGTAGAGATCCAACCCTCCGGGCCTGCGGGTGTAGCGCTGTTCGGCAAGGTCGATGGGCGCTGAAACTCCGCCATAACCAGCGCTGACGCCAGGCTGTCAGAGCCGGAGGGTCTGACAGCGTTCCCAGCATTTCCATACACTTAGCGGCTATTGTTGGCGGCGCCGAGGCATGGCAGCATGAGGCCATGACGAAAAAGCGCCGAGTCTTCGAGCAGGGTCACGCCCGCAAGCTGCTGGTGGTGGTGGACGAGTCGCCCGAGGTTGAGGGGGCGTTGTTCTACGCGGCCAGCCGCGCCCTGCACACGGGCGGGCAGATCATGCTGCTCTATGTCATCGAGCCGGAGAACCAGTTCTGGGACGCCGTGCGGCAGGCCCAGCTCGACGAGCAGACCAACAAGGCGCGGGCGCTGTTCCGCCTGTTCCGCCGCAAGCTGGCCAACGCGGGCTGCGAGAAGGTCGCGGTGGAGGAGATCATTCGGGAAGGCAAGCTCGTCGACGCCATCTTACAGCAGATCGAGGACGATGAGGACGTGGCTGTGCTTGTGCTCGGCGCTTCCACCGAGACTGCAGGCCCGGGGCCGCTGGTGTCCACGCTGGCGGCGGGCAGCACCGCGGGCAAGTTCCCGATCCCCATCACGGTCGTGCCCGGCGATCTCACCCTGGACCAGATCCAAGCGTTGGCGTAGCGGGGCGCCCTCGCCTTCAACCGATCTTCGACGTTTTGTGCGTGGGCAGACCCCGATGACATTCCGATACGTGAGCGTGGAAGAGGCCGTGAGACGCAGCGGCCTGCGCATGGTGGTTGTGGGTGGCGTGCCCAGTCCCTGGGGTGAGGCCGCCAAGGGGATTTTCCACATCAAACAAATCGAATGGGCGGCCGTCCGTCTGGTGTACGACAGCGATGTGTTGGCGACCTGGGCCGGCCAGCGCACTGGCCCCATTGCCATCTATGAGAACGAGAGGCCGCGTCACGGCTGGGCCGAGATCCTCCTGCTCGCCGAGCGGCTGGCCCCTGCGCCGTCGCTGCTGCCAGCGGACCCTGCCGATCGCGCGCTGGTGTTCGGGCTCTGCCACGAGCTGTGTGGCGAGGCCGGGCTCGGGTGGTCGCGCCGGCTGCAGTTGATCGAAAAAGGTTTCAACAATGCCGGCGGCTTTCCTCTGCCCGTGGCAAAGTATCTCGCCGCGAAGTATGGCTACAGCCCGCAAGCGGGAGCCGCGGCCGGCGCGCGCGTGGTTGCCCTGCTGGGCATGCTTGCGGGACGCCTCAAGGCGCAACGCGCGGCGGCAAGCCCCTACTACGTGGGCCGGGTGCTGACTGCGGTCGATATCTATAGCGCCGCGTTCGCTGCCATGTTTCGGCCGCTGCCGCACGAGCAGTGCGCAATGGACAGCGGCGCCAGGGCCGCCGTCGAGCTCAGCGATGCGCAAACCGCCGCCGCGCTTGATCCCATCTTATTCGAGCACCGCGACATGATGTACGCCAGGCATCTGGAGCTGCCGCTGTCGCTCTGAAGGCGACGGAGCCGGTTGCTTGGGACGCCCGTGCTCGCCACCCTCGGTGGAATTTTGACCTCAAGACGCCCATCTACTAGAATGATTCAAAGCTGAGGTGGCCACTGAGCGGAGTAGCAAGTCCCATGTTCATCCAGACCGAGCCGACGCCAAATCCTGCGACGCTCAAGTTCCTCCCGGGCAGGGAGGTGCTGGGCGACGGCACGGTGGACTATCGCTCCAAGGCGGAGGCCGCAGACTCGCCGCTCGCCTCGCGGCTGTTCGAGATCGAGGGCGTGACGGGCGTGTTCCTGGGCTCGGACTTCATCTCGGTGACCAAGGGCGATGCCGAGTGGCCGCACATCCGGCCCGCCGTTCTCGGCGCCATCATGGAGCACTACATGTCGGGAGCGCCGGTGGTCGGCAGCGCCGACGCCGAGGAGGGCCTGGAGGAGCACTACGACCCTGAGGACGAGGAGACGGTGCGTACCATCAAGGAGCTCTTGGACACGCGCGTGCGCCCCGCGGTGGCCAACGATGGCGGCGACATCACGTTCTATGGATTCAGGGACGGCGTGGTGTACCTGCACATGCGGGGCGCCTGCTCCGGGTGCCCCAGCTCGACGGCGACGCTGCGGCATGGCATCGAGAACCTGCTTAAGCATTTCTGTCCTGACGTACGCGAGGTGCAGCCCGTCTGAGTCGCCCCAACGGCGCTGGCGCGTCCGCGGCCGAAAGAGGCGGCATGATGGTAGTTTGCTTGGCCGTACCGGGGGGCGGTGCTATCTAGCCGCCCCATGACCGACATCAAGACCGACATCAAGACCGACATCAGTCTGATCCGCAACTTCTCCATCATTGCCCACATCGATCACGGCAAGTCGACCTTGTCGGACCGGCTGATCCAGCTGTGCGGTAACGTCTCCGACCGGGAGATGAAGGAGCAAATTCTCGACTCCATGGAGATCGAGCGGGAGCGCGGCATCACCATCAAGGCGCAGACGGTGCGGCTCGACTACCGCCACACCGACGGCAACACCTACGAGCTCAACCTGATGGACACGCCGGGGCATGTGGACTTCGCCTACGAGGTGTCGCGCTCGCTCGCAGCCTGCGAGGGCGCCGTTCTGGTTGTGGATGCAAGCCAGGGCGTGGAGGCGCAGACGCTCGCCAATGTCTACCAGGCCGTGGACAACGGCCTGGAGATCCTGCCCGTCCTCAACAAGGTGGACCTGCCCTCGGCGGACCCGGATCGAGTGAAGCAGCAGATCGAGGACGTGATCGGCATCGACGCCAGCGACGCCATCCCCGTCTCCGCCAAGACCGGCGAGAACGTCGCTGCCGTGCTGGCCGGTATCGTCGAGCGCTTGCCGCCGCCCAAGGGCGAGCGCGACAAGCCGCTCAAGGCGTTGCTGATCGACAGCTGGTACGACGCCTACCTCGGTGTCATCGTGCTGGTACGCATTATCGACGGCGCACTCAGGAAGGGCCAGAAGGTCAAGCTGATGTCCTCGGGCGCCACCTACCAGATCGAGCGCGTCGGCATCTTCCGGCCGAAGCAAGAGATGGTCAACGAGCTGGGTCCCGGCGAGGTCGGCTTCTTCACCGCCGCCATCAAGCAGGTGGCCGACACCCGCGTCGGCGACACCGTCACCGACGAGAGGAATCCAACGGCGGAGGCGCTTGCGGGCTTCAAGCCGGCGCAGCCGGTGGTGTTCTGCGGCCTGTTCCCGGCCGATGCCGCCCAGTTCGAGGACCTGCGTGAGGCGGTGGCGCGCCTGCGCCTCAACGATGCGAGCTTCTCCTACGAGACGGAAAGCTCGGCGGCGCTCGGCTTCGGCTTCCGCTGCGGCTTCCTAGGGCTGTTGCACCTGGAGATCATCACCGAGCGGCTGGAGAGGGAGTTCAACCTCGACCTCATCACCACGGCGCCCAGCGTCATCTACCACATCTATCTCAGCAACGGCGACAAGCTGGAGTTGCACAATCCTGCAGACATGCCGGAGCCGGACCGCATCGACCGCATCGAGGAGCCGTGGATCGAGGCCACCATCCTGGTGCCCGACGAGCACCTGGGTGGCGTTTTGAAGCTATGCCAGGACCGGCGCGGGCGCCAGAAAAACCTCACCTACGTCGGTAGCCGCGCCATGCTGATCTACGAGCTGCCGCTCAACGAGGTGGTGTTCGACTTCTACGACCGGCTGAAATCCATCAGCCGCGGCTATGCCTCGTTCGACTACCACATCAAGGGCTACGAGCCCGGTGATCTCGTGAAAATGTCGATCCTGGTCAACTCCGAGCCCGTCGATGCGCTCTCCATGATCGTGCATAGGACGCGGGCGGAGAGCCGCGGCCGGGCCATGTGCGAGAAGCTCAAGGAGCTCATTCCCCAGCACCTGTTCCAGATCCCGATCCAGGCGGCCCTGGGCGGTCGCATTATCGCGCGGGAGACCATCCGCGCGCTCAGGAAGGACGTACTCGCCAAGTGCTACGGCGGCGACGTGACGAGAAAGCGCAAGCTCTTGGAGAAGCAGAAGAAGGGCAAGAAGCGCATGCGCCAGTTCGGCCAGGTCGAGATCCCCCAGGAGGCCTTCATCGCTGCGCTGAAGATGGACGAGAATTGACGGTGGGGCCATGGGCGGCGATGACGGGTATTCCGATCGGCAGCGTTACGGGAAGGTGCGCGTGCAGCAGATGCGCTGGGGCGAGGCGGTAAAGCTGCTGGCTGAGGACGAGTGATCTATTGAAGGGGCACAGGCCCGTCCCTCACCCGTTGATGTTGTAGGCCGCGAGCGTCGCCAGGTTGACGATGTCGCTGTCCTTGGCGTTGAGCTGGCAGATCTGGACCGAGTGGGTGAGGCCGACCAGCATCGGGCCGATCAGGGTGGCGCCGCCCAGCTCCTTGAGCATCTTGGTGGAGATGGAGGCGGAGTGGAACGCCGGCATCACGAGGACGTTGGCGGTATCCTTGAGTCGGCAGAAGGGGTACTGCTGCAGCGCCTCCCGGTTGAGCGCCACGTCGGCAGCCATGTCGCCGTCGTACTCGAAATCCACCCCGCGTTTGTCGAGAATCGCTACCGCCTCGCGCACCCTGTCGGAGCGCTCGCCGCGCGGATGCCCGAAGGTGGAGTAGGCGAGCATGGCCACGCGCGGCTCCATGGCGAGGCGCTTGGCCACCCTCGCCGCCTCCTCGGCGATGTCGGCGAGCTCCTCCGAGCTCGGCATGTCCGTCACGCTCACATCGGCCACTAGCACGGCACGCCCGCGGATCAGCGCGATCGCCACCCCGATCACCCGGCGCCCGGCTTTGGCGTCGAGCACGAGGCGCACGTTGCCATATGCCGTGTGCCAGTTGCGCGTGACACCCGTCACCATGCCGTCGGCGTGGCCCATGGCCACCATGCAGGCGCCGTAGACGTTGCGGTCGTTGTTGACGAGGCGCTGGCAGTCGCGCAGCAGGTAGCCCTGGCGCTGCAGGCGGGCGTGTAGGAATTCCGCGTACTCGTGGCGGCGGTCGTCGCGACTGGTGTCGTGCGTCTCGATGGCGTCGGTGAACTCGATGCCGGCGGTGGCAAACGCCTCGGCCACGTGCTCCTGGCGGCCGATCAGCACCGGCTGGCCGAGCCCCAGATTAAGGAACGCGTTGGCCGCGCGCGCGATCTGGGGCTGTTCGCCCTCTGCGAAGATGATGCGCTTGGGCGCGCTGCGCACCTGGGCCATGATGTTGGCGAGCCAGCCCGCCACGGGATCGAGCCGGCCTGACAGCTGGGCCGCGTAGCCTTCCAAATCGACGATCGGCCGCCGCGCCACGCCGCTCTCCATCGCCGCCTTGGCCACGGCCAGCGCCACGCGGGAAATGAGCCTAGGGTCGAACGGCGCGGGAATGATGTAGTCGGGTCCGTACTTGACCCGGCGCCCCAGGAACGCGACCGCCACCTGGTCCGGAACGTCCTCGCGCGCCAACGCGGCCAGCGCCTTGGCGGCGGCGATCTTCATGGGCTCGTTGATGGTGGAGGCCTGCACGTCGAGCGCCCCGCGGAAGATGAAGGGAAAGCCCAGCACGTTGTTGATCTGGTTAGGGTAGTCCGACCGCCCGGTGGCGACGATCGCATCGTCGCGGACCTCGGCCACCTCCTCGGGGGTGATCTCCGGGTCCGGATTGGCCATGGCGAAGATGATGGGCCTAGGCGCCATGGCGCGCACCATGTCCTTGGTGACGGTGCCGGCGGCGGAGAGTCCGAAGAACGCGTCGGTATCCTTCAGGGCCTCGGCCAGCGTGCGCGCTTTGGTATCGGCGGCGAAGGCCGACTTCCACTGGTTCATGCCCTCCTTGCGGCCGCGCCAGATCACGCCCTTGGTGTCGCACAGCACCATGTTCTTCTTGGGCAAGCCCATGGCTGCCAGCAGCTCCATGCAGGCGATGCTGGCCGCGCCCGCGCCGTTCACGACGAGCTTGCATTGCTTGATGTTGCGGCCCGTCAGCTCCAGCGCGTTGATCAGGCCGGCGGCGGCGATGATGGCGGTGCCGTGCTGGTCGTCGTGGAACACGGGGATGTTGAGCAGCTCCTTCAGCCGCTCCTCGATGATGAAGCAGTCGGGCGCCTTGATGTCCTCGAGGTTGATGCCGCCGAAGCTGGGCCCCAGGTAGCGCACGCAGTTGATGAACGCATCCACGTCGGGGGTGTCGATCAGGAGGTCGATGCCGTCGATGTCGGCGAAGCGCTTGAACAGTGCGCCCTTTCCCTCCATCACTGGCTTGGCGGCCTGCGCGCCGAGGTTGCCAAGTCCCAGAATTGCAGTCCCGTTCGAGACGACAGCCACGAGGTTGCCCTTGTTGGTGAAGTCGTAGGCCGCCTGCGGATCCTGGGAGATGGCGAGCACCGGCACGGCCACCCCTGGCGAATAGGCGAGCGACAGGTCGCGCTGGGTGGTGAGGGGCTTGGTGGGGGTGATCTCCAGCTTACCGGGTTTGCCCTGGCTGTGGAACTGCAGGGCCTCCTCTGCGGTAAAGCGGGCCGCATCGAACTTGACGGGCATGTCATTCCCCTCCGCCAACTCCGCTTCGCGCGGACATCCTCGCAGCTCCGCACAGGCGCGGAAATTTTCACTCATAGTGGGCCGAGCCGGGCGGCACAACGGCCGCTACGGCACACCTTGCCTACAAAGCATCGCGCCATGATGAAATCGCGTGCAAATGCCGCGCCAGCCACCCCCCGCGCCGTTTCCCCGGGCCGGGCGAGCCGCTATGCGTAGGCCCGAGGGGCAACAAGGACAGGCAGATCGCATGCGGCATGGCGAGGGACGGCGCGGCGGCGGGAGCGTACCCGGCGGCGGAGAGCTGGAAGGGCCTGCGGCGGCCGGCGGGGACGTCCCGCCGGGGGTCACGCCGTCCAAGGC
>JAFMSC010000531.1 GCA_017353825.1 Hyphomicrobiaceae bacterium
CCGATCCCCCGCCGCCGCCCGCCGCGGTGATGATTGGTGATGCTTGGTGGTGCATGGCGACACTTGGTGACATTGAAGCAGGGGTGCTATCTGTCGGCTGAGAATTCGCGCTGAGGCCGGGGCTGAGGCCGGGACTGACCGGCCACCCAAGATGGCCACACAACGTCATGACCCAACATATGGCTCCCAGCTTGCGCAACCCTTTGCTGGTAAGTGGGACGGCCGGGGATCGGACGTGCCGAAGCGCGCAACCGCGATATTGGGCCCTGCTTCGGGCCTCGGAGCCCAAGCACCCGATCGTCTGTCTTGAGACAGACGCTCGCCGGGTCTGCGGCTCCCAGAAATCGCTGGATCAGGCGCTGGCCGCCAGGATCTCCAGCACCCCGTCCGGCCCCACGTCCCCTGGCATGGCGGTGAAGTCGGCGCCGTGAGCGAGGGCCCTCTCCAAGAGGACGTGGAACTCGGAGCGGCCGATCTCCAGGGCGCCGAACTGCTTCAGGTGCTCTGTCACGAACTGTGTGTCGAGCAGAGAGAAGCCGCCCTCGACCAAGCGAGCGCACAGGTAGATGAGCGCCACCTTGCTGGCGTTGCGCTCGAAGGAGAACATGCTCTCGCCAAAGAAGGCGCCGTTGAGCGCCACGCCGTAGAGACCGCCCACCAGCCGGCCACCGGCCCAGGCCTCCACCGTGTGGCAGTAGCCGTTCTCGAACAGCTCACGGTAGAGGCTGCAGATCTTGCGGTTGATCCAGGTCGTCCGCCGTCCCGGCCGCGACGCCGCGCAGCCGGCAATCACACCTTCGAAGTCTGAGTCCACCCGGACCTCGAACAGCTGTTGGCGCACGGTCTTCGCAAGCCGGCGCGGCACGTGCACCTGGTCGAGGGGTAGAATGCCGCGCTGCGGCGGCTCGATCCAGTACAAGGCCGGGTCGTCCGCGCTTTCAGCCATGGGGAAGATGCCGCACGCATAGGCCTTGAGCAGAACCTGCGGCGTGATCTCGATGGCAATGTCGTCGCGCGAAGCCATGCTGGCATCTTGGCGGACTGTTTGGGCGGGAATCCCCGATCAGGCGTGGCAAGTCATGGCATGGAACTGTGGCTTTGCGCAGGCTTCTTCAAGAAGCTCTCCAGCCAATGGATATTGTAAAGCCCATTGGCAATGTCGGGTTCCTTAACGAGCCGGGCGAACAGTGGGATGGTGGTGTCGATGCCGTCGATGACAAACTCCGACAGGCACCGCTTGAGGCGCATGAGCGCCTCGTTGCGGTTCTTGCCGTGCACGATCAGCTTGCCGATCAGGCTGTCGTAGAATGGCGGGATGCGATAGCCCTGGTAGGCACCACTGTCCACCCGCACGCCGAGCCCTCCGGGGGGGTGCCAATACTCGATCTTCCCCGGCGAGGGCATGAAGGTCTCAGGGTTCTCGGCGTTGATGCGACACTCGATGGCGTGGCCGGTGAAGGTCACCTCGCTCTGCTTCAGGGTGAGCGTGTTGCCCGACGCCACCCGGATCTGCTCGATGACGAGGTCGAGTCCTGTGATCATCTCGGTCACGGGGTGTTCCACCTGCAGTCGCGTGTTCATCTCGATGAAGAAGAACTTGCCGTCCTCGTAAAGGAACTCGACGGTGCCTGCCCCGCGGTACTTGAGCTTCTGCATAGCGGCCGCAATGATCGCACCGATGCCGGCCCGCTCGCTGGCGTTGAGGGCGGGCGATGGCGCCTCCTCCCACACCTTCTGGTGCCGGCGCTGCAAAGAGCAGTCGCGCTCGCCCAAGTGGATGGCGCTGCCGCGGCCGTCACCGAACACCTGAACCTCGATGTGGCGCGGGGCGGACAGGAACCTCTCAAGGTAGACGCTGTCGTTGCCGAACGCCGCCGCCGCTTCGGCGCGCGCTGTCTTGATGGCTGCATCGAGGTCCTCCGGTGCATGGACCACCTTCATGCCGCGACCGCCGCCGCCGGCCGTCGCCTTGACCAGCACCGGATAGCCCATGGCGGAGGCGATGCTTGCGGCCTGCGCCGTATTGGCGATAGGCCCGTCCGAGCCCGGTACCACCGGAATGCCGAGGCGCCTGGCGGTGGCCTTGGCCTCGATCTTGTCGCCCATGATGCGGATGTGCTCGGGGCTGGGGCCGATGAATGTGATGCCGTGACCCTCCAGGATCTCGGCGAAGCGCGCGTTCTCGGCCAGGAACCCGTAGCCAGGGTGGATGGCGTCGGCTCCGGTGATCTCACAGGCGGCAACGAGGCGCGGGATGTTGAGATAGCTCTCGGCCGCCGGCGGCGGGCCGATGCACACGCTCTCGTCGGCGAGGCGAACGTGCATGGCGTCCGCATCGGCCGTGGAATGCACTGCGACGGTCGCGATCCCAATCTCCCTGCAGGCACGCAGAACCCGGAGCGCGATCTCGCCGCGGTTGGCGATCAACACCTTGTCGAACATCGGTGCAAGGCGGCTCCCACAACTGCTACTCTAGAATGACCAGCGGCTCACCGAACTCGACCGGCTGGCTGTTGGCGACAAGGACGCGGGCGACCACCCCGGCCTTGGGCGCCGGGATGTGATTCATGGTCTTCATCGCCTCGATGATGAGCAGCGTCTGCCCTTGGGAAACGCGCGCGCCGATGGTGACGAACGGCTGGGCACCCGGTTCCGGCGCCAGGTAGGCCACGCCGACCATCGGTGAGCGCACGCAACCCGGGTGCTTGCCAGGATCGTCCT
>JAFMSC010000532.1 GCA_017353825.1 Hyphomicrobiaceae bacterium
TGGACCGGCGCGAGCCGCCGCCGGTATTGTTCCACGGCACCGTGGACACCTCGCTTGCCGCCATCCGCGCCGAGGGCCTGAAGCCGGGCCGGCGCCAGTACGTCCACCTGTCGCGCGACGCCGCCACCGCCAGCGCGGTCGGCCAGCGCCACGGCCGGTCGGTCGTGCTCAGCATTGCCGCGGACCGGATGTGGACCGCCGGGCATGCCTTCTATCTCTCTGCCAACGGCGTGTGGCTTACGCACGCCGTACCTGCCGAATTCATCGCCTTCCCAGAACCATAAGCCCCGAGGAGGAATCCCATCATGCGCGCCGCCGTGCTCACTGCCGTCAACAAGCCGCTCGAAATCCTGGACCTGGAGCAGGACGGACCCAAGGCAGGTGAGGTGCGGGTCGAGGTGAAGGCCGCCGGCGTGTGCATGAGCGACTGGCACATCATGAACGGCGACTGGCCGCTGCCGTTGCCCATGGTGCTGGGTCACGAGGCCGCCGGCGTCGTGGCGGAGCTGGGGCCGGAAGTGCACAACGTCAAGAAGGGCGACCACGTCATCTTCTCCTTCCGCCCCAACTGTGGGCACTGCCGCTACTGCGCCTCGGGCCGCACAGTGCTGTGCATCGGTCGCAACGACACCCCGCGCTGGCTTATGTACGACGGCACAGCACGCCTCAAGCTCAACGGCGAGCCGGTTAACCAGATGGCGCGCATCGGCACCTTCTCGCAAGTCGTGGTGTGCCCGGCCGAGCAGGTGGTGAAAGTGCGCGAAGACCTGCCCTTTACGCACGCAGCCATCATCGGCTGCAGCGTGGCCACCGGCGTCGGGGCCGTGGTGCGCCACGCCGAGGTGGAGGCCGGCGCCAGCGTGCTGGTGATCGGCTGCGGCGGCGTCGGCCTCAACGTGGTGCAGGGTGCCAGACTCGCCGGCGCCGGCACCATCATCGCCTGCGACCTGCTCGACAACAAGCTCAGGTACGCCCGCGAGTTCGGCGCCACCCACACGATCAACGGCAAAACCGACGACACACTGAAGCGCGTGCGCGAGCTGACGGGGGGCCTGGGCGTAGACTACGCCTTCGACGCCATCGGAGGGCAGGCGACGGCCCAGCTTGCCGTCGATGCCGTGGCGCCAGGCGGGCATGCGGTCCTGGTGGGCATCCCCGCATTCTCGACCACCGCTTCGATCACGCCGTTCCAGGTCGTGTATGGTGAGAAGAAGATCACAGGCACCTATTATGGCTCGATCCGCCCGGCGGTGGACTTCGGCGTGCTCGCCGACCTCGATATGGCCAAGCGCATCAACCTCGATGCCCTGATCAGCCGCACCTACAAGTTCGAAGAGATCAACGAGGGCTTCCGCCTGCTCACCTCCGGTGAGGTCGCCCGCGGCGTCATCGTGTTCTAACTGTCCCTGCGGGCCCTTAGGGTCTGACGGCCTGCACCAACGCTGGTTCGAGGCAGACGAAAGGGAGGACTAGGGCCAGACATTGGACGAGCCGCGTGAGTCCTGGGCTTTTCCCCGATCGGCCGGGCAGGGCGTTCTTCCAGCCCCAATACCGTTGACGTCATGGTCTTCGAGCGCGATCCCGGCGTCCTTGCCTCCCTTAATCTCCTCGGGTGGACCAGTTTAATCCCCTGAGGCGGACCGGTCGCCGCAAGCCAAGGTCGCTGACCAGGGTGCCGATCGGCAGCGCTCAAGCGGGCGCTCACAGGAGAGCTGCGCCAAGCGGCGGCACGCGCTATTGAGCTTGAGGGAAGCGGCAATCCCGATAAGGCGATCCATGATTCGTACCGATGTTATCGTGCTGGGCGCCGGCATCGCCGGCGTCTCGGCCGCGCTGCACCTGC
Organism: Hyphomicrobiaceae bacterium; assembly: GCA_017353825.1. GTDB lineage: Bacteria > Pseudomonadota > Alphaproteobacteria > Rhizobiales > Hyphomicrobiaceae > AWTP1-13. Next base: position 1,844 of record JAFMSC010000532.1, read on the forward strand.
AACAGCGTGGGCGGACGGTCGCACTCATCGACCGCCGCGGGCCCGGCGAAGAGACGAGCTACGGCAACGCCGGCATCATCCAGCGAGAGGGCGTGGTGCCTTACCCCTTCCCGCGCGACCCAGCGCTCATGGTCAAGTATGCTTTCAACCTGCTGCCCGAGGCCAACCTGCACTGGTCGGCGCTGCCCAGAATCGCACCGTGGCTGTTCCAGTACTGGCGCGCCTCGACGCTGCCAAGCGTGACGGCCACCGCACAGGCCATGCGCCCGCTCGTCGAGCGCTGTATCGCTGAGCACGAGGCACTGATGGCTGGGGCCGGCATCCCCGGACTCATGCGCCGCACCGGCTACCTGCGGGTCTACCGGAGGCAAGAGGTGCTCGACGCCGCGCTAGGCAAGGACGCGGCCGACCGCGAAAGCTATGGCGTCAACTTCCAGGCGCTCGACCGCGCTCAGGTGGTTGCGCTGGAGCCGCACCTCAAGGACACGGTGGTCGGCGGCGTGCTCATGCCCGACCCGGCGAGCGTCGCCGACCCCGGCGCCGTCGTGAAAGCCTACGCCCGCCTGTTCGCCGAGCGCGGCGGCCGGCTGCTGCGCGGCGAAGCGCGCACGCTCAAGGAGGCAGGAGAGGGCTGGCGGGTACAGACGGCTGAGGACGCAGCCTCCGCACCCATGGCCGTAATCGCGCTGGGCCCATGGGCTGACGACATCTTCCGCCGGCTGGGCTACCGCTTTCCGCTCGGGGTGAAGCGCGGCTATCATCGGCACTTCACGGCCCAAGGCAACGCCACGCTCGACCGACCCGTGCTGGACGCCGAGCGCGGCTATGTGATGGCGCCCATGTCCCAGGGCATCCGCCTGACCACCGGCGTG
>JAFMSC010000021.1 GCA_017353825.1 Hyphomicrobiaceae bacterium
AGCCCCCGATCGCGCTGTGCTATGGCCGCGACAGCACGTCCATCACCAAGCGTGCTCAGATTGCCCGGCCACCCGCCTCAAATTGCTGGGCCAGTCTCATCGTGCCGCTGCGGCAGGGCGATGCCGTGGTGTTCGCCGTCCATAACCGGCCGGTGCAGGGATCGAAGGGCAACTATCGCATGAATCTCCGCCACGGGGCGTGAGCCAAGTCCGCTCCGGCATGCCGCATACCGTCGGAATCATTTTCCACGACGCGACTTGAGGGCGCTTTTCGATTTGAAAACAAGGACCGGATCGGCGGCATCATGGCCGGCTTTGTCTACTTCGTACAACCGAGTGCGAAGGAGCCGAAGATGCGCCAAGTCATCCGTTTACATGCGGGATTGGGGCTTCGAGCGCAATCGCGAACTGCTCATGCGCGAACGGTGCCCTGAATAGCCGCAACTCGTACGACGTCCAGCAGCAAAAGGGGCTGATGCGATGTCTGCTAGAGTGGGATGGCACGGCCGCGCTCAGTGGCTCAAAACCACCGTTGAGCGGGCTGGGAGGCATCAAAGCTCAAAGGAGCCCGCGATGCACACCTGTCAGAAATCGTCGGATCGTCCGGTCGCCCCGATCGGCATCGACATCGGCAAGACCACGTTCCACCTCGTCGGTCTCGACAAGCGTGGCGCGATTGTGCTGCGAACCAAGGTCTCGCGCGGTCAGTCAGCTGACGCGGCGGCTTGCCAACGTCGAGCGCTGCCTTGTCGGGCTCGAAGCCTGTTGTGCGCACATCACATCGCCCGCCAAATTGAGGCGCTCGGACACGACGTGCGCCTGATCCCGGCGCAATACGTCAAGCCCTTCCTGAAGGGCCACAAGAACGACTACCGCGATGCCGAGGCGATCGCGGAAGCGGTGCAGCGGCCAACCATGAACTTCGTTGCCATCAAGACCCCGGAGCAAAGCGATCTGCTGTCGCTGCATCGCGTGCGTTCGCGGCTCGTTCGCCAGCGCACCGCTGTGATGCATCAGACCTGGGGTTTTCAGATCTGGGGTTTTCTCATTGAGCGCGGCATTACGGTGCGGTAAGGCGCGGCACCTTTGCGCAAGGCACTGCAAGACGATCCTGAGCTCACCTCCCGAGGTGCTGTCGCCGCATCTGCTGCGTCTCTTCGCCGACCTCCAAAAGGACTGGCGTCGCCTCGATGAGCGCATCGAAGCGGTGTCGGCCGAGATCGAAAGCCTGGCCGACGAGGGATGGCAGCTGCCAGCGCCTGATGACGGTACCCGGCATCGGGCCAATCATCTCGAGCGCTGTGGTGGCCGCGATCGGCATGCTTGGCGCGAAAGGCGCGTGCAAGCAGCGCATCGCTCGACGCATCGCCGGGCCATGCTTCGGCCAGCGTGCGCGCAAGCGCGAGGAACACCCGCCTCGCGTCGAGCGAGACCCTCTTGCCGCTAGGGAGATGGCGCGACGGCAGGCATCGACGATGAGCGTCTTGGAGGCAAGTAGGGCCTCGACCTCGTCCAACCGCAGCCGGGTTTCACGGCCCCGTGCAATCAGCCGCGCGGCAGGTGTTGCAAGTTCCCCGAAGGAGCGTGCGGCACGCCGAAGCAGCAGCTTGGCGCGGCGCAAGGTCGCCGAGTTGCGCCATGGCGATGCCGCGCAATGCCAGCGCCGGCGCGGCGCGATCAGGTTGAGTGCGCCGAAAGGGTCGGCGGAGGCCAGCCCGCGCGCCGCTGCCGCGGTCCGCGAATCCATTGAAATCCTGCCACAGTTGTTACTCCCGGCGGTCCGCCGCCCGGCGATAAGCCTGTCTCACGAACAACGTCCGGCAAGCCGCCCGGGCATGAAAGGAGAGGTCCAATGAAAGCTCATACCACCGCATCCCGCGAAAAGTGGCTCGAAGCACGCCGCGATCTTTTGGCCGCCGAGAAGGACCTGACGAGGCGCAGCGACAAGGTCGCGCACCTACGCCGGCAGTTGCCTTGGGTCAAGCTCGACAAGGAATACGTCTTCGACGGGCCTGACGGCCGACAGACGCTCGCCGATCTATTCGACGACCGCCACCAGCTTGTGGTGCAGCACTTCATGCTTACGCCGGGAGCGGACGAGGGCTGCAAGAGCTGTTCCTACATGGCCGACCACGCCGATGGCATGATCCCGCATCTGGCGCATCGCGATGTCACCTTCGTCGCCATTTCGCGCGCACCACTGGCCGAGATCGAGCGCTTTCGCCAACGCATGGGCTGGACGTTCAAGTGGTTGTCCTCGCACAGCAACAGCTTCAACTATGATTTCCGCGTTAGCTTCACGCCGGAAGAAGTGGCCAAAGGCGACCTTCCCTACAACTACGGCACGTGGCCCTACGCATTCGAGGAATGGCCGGGAATCAGCGTGTTCTGGAAGGACGGGGCAGGCGATGTGTTTCACACCTACTCGACCTACGGAAGAGGTGTGGAAGTGATGATGGGAACCTACCGCCTGCTCGACCTTACGCCCAAGGGACGCGACGAGCGGGACACATTCTACAAGATGGAATGGGTGCGTCACCACGACCGCTACGCGCCGAAATTGGCTGCAAAGAACAAGTCGGCGGATGGCTCGTGCTGCAGCGAGCGCGCCTGAGGATGAGTCAAGCTCGCACGAGCGGCGCTCGGTCCAATGGATGCGTGGTGAGCGGCAGCGTGGCCGCTCCCGGCGCAGCCGGATGGCTCAACCTCGGTGCCGCGCCGGTCTTCGCACTGATGGCGCTATGGACCGGTCTGTTCGCTCAGCCTGAAATGCTCTGCATGCCCATGCACGGCACTTGCTCGCTCGACGGCATGACGCTGATGTGCGCACTCATGTGCATCTTTCATGCGGTTCCATGGATGAAGCTAATCTCGAGCCGCCGAACCCGCCGGTCCCAACCCAGGTGGAAGCTGCACTGAGGTCGACCCGAGGTCATCATCGCCGACAAGGGCTACGGCTCCGACGCGCTCGTGGACACGCTTAAGGAGCGTGGGATCACGCCGGTCATCGCCTCGAAGGTGAACCGGAAGGAGCCGCGCAAAAACGGACATCGCCCCCTATCGCGAGCGCAACCTCGTGGAGCGCTTCGTCAACAAGTTGAAGCACTACCGCGGCATTGCCACCCGCTTCGACAAGCTCGCAACACGTTTCTCGCTGGCGTCCTCTTGGTATGCGTGCTCATTTGGCTCAACTGACGACACGGCCTAGGAAGCTATTTGATGAGTTTAGTCGCTCGGCTGACGTATCGAGCGAGGGTGGTTGGATGATCGGATGATTTCCGGCCCGCTGTCGATATGAGGACATGAACGGTGGGCTCGGAGCCTTCATGCTCAATAGGGGATCATGACGGCGACGATCACACCGCATCTGAGCGTGGAGGATCTGGGCGCCAGGGCCACGGATAATGGTGATCACCGCGGACAATCGAACGCTGATCGACGCACGGTCATACGGCAGGCGACCTACGGGGTTCGATGTTTCTGTAGACAGCGCGCTGTGCAGCCGCCGCGTATGGGCGCCTCTTGGCGACGGCGTTCCTGACGGGATTTGCGTCGACGTTGATGGGGCGGTTTGGTACGCGGGCGTTCCCAACAACGCCGCACGGGAGTGCGCGCCGGCGGCGAGGTGCTTCAGTCGACCACGTTCGACCGTCGATGCTCCGCGTGCAGGCTCGGCGAACCCATCAGAACGACCCCCGTTCGTCGTCGCGAGCGAATGGCGGCGGGCGGAAGAGGCCCCCGAGGTTGCCCAGGTGAGAACCGGCCGGTCTTGACTGTGGAGGTCCCAGTTCGCGGGGTTGGATAACGTTAGTTCCAACGCCTGGAACGATTCCGGCACTTGTGAGGGGATTTTGCGGTATCCGACGGGTGTCAGGCAGTAGAGCCAAGACGGCGTTGACATCGCCGTGTTACCGTGCTCGCACTAACACGCCGTTCGAAGCTTTCTTGGTGGAGGTCGCGCATGTTTGGCCGCTTCAAGGGCAAGGCGCCGGACGCGCCCGCTTCCGCTGAGCCCGCTGCCAATATTCAAGCCAGATCGGAGCTGAGCGCCGCCGGGACGGCTACAACCCAACCACGGCAAGCCCGCGCCGACAGCAAGCTGCCAGATGAGATCAAGGCCAAGCCGGAACAAGAGCAGGCCGCCCGGCGGCGAGCGGCGATCGCGGTTCGCCATTCGTTGGCGTTCGCCCAGATCGTAAGCGTGCTGATGCGCTCCCCCCTGCATCAGCGGTACCCGATCGCCGCTCTCCAGTGGCTAGTGCTCCCGCCCTTGTTGACGGGCCAGTTCAGCATTGGTCATGCCGACAATAAGCAGCAGGGCACGCCGGTCCCCGTTGCGGTTGCGCTCTGGGCCCGAGTGTCGGCAGAGGTCGACAAGAGGCTTTCGGAGAACCTCGACCAACCGATCCAGTTGCGCCCGCGCGAATGGCGCTCCGGCGAAACTTTGTGGCTTATTGAGGCCGTCGGAGATCAGCGTGCGCTGCCGCAATTTCTCAAGCACCTCGCCGAGACCGTGTTCAAGGGGTGTGAGGTCAAACTCAGGAGACGTGGCGCCGACGAAAAGGTCGTCGTGACGTCGCTGGCTGCCCTGAATGCCTCAGGCTAGTTTAGTGTCATGGCAATGGCCCTAGGAATGGCGCGATCGGCCGGATGGGCCACTCCTTGGGTTATTCCTCTCGACCTCATCCCAGAACTGAAGCATCGGACCAGACAGGGCATCGGGTCGATCCTCTGGGAAGAACAGCCGGCCGTCGGCAACTTCTATGACTCGCCTTGCGCCAGGTATTGTGTCCTTGAGCCAGTACGCCCACTTCTTGTCGAAGAAGATGTCCTTCAGCCCCCACACGATCAACGTTGGAACCTGCAGCCCCTTGAGCGCAGAATGAATGGCGACGGTGTGCGTGTTGTCGAAGCCCAGCCAATAGCGTTGGAATGCCTCGATGCGCCTCTGCGATGAAAGGAGCGGCTGCAGATATAGCCGGATGACCTCGTCCGTCAGCACGCTCGGATTGGCGTAGCTGCGAAAGAGCGGCACCGACTCGCCTCTGACATAGCGCTCGCGTGCAAGATCGGGGCGGTCCAGAATCGACTGAAAGGTCCGTGCCAGCGTCCCCTTGCGCGCATGCTCCATGATCGGCAGGACCTGGGGCGGCGGCCAGCCGTCGTGGACGTCGCAGTTGGTTAGCACCAGCGACGTCAGGCGCTCGGGGTAGTTAGCAGCGAAGATCTGGGCAATGGCACCGCCACTGTCGTTGCCGACAAGATCGACCTTCTCGATTCCCAGCGCATCCATGACCTCTGCAAGCATACGCGCCTGCGCCGTGAGAGACATCCTGCGTCGGTGCGATCTCGGTGTAGCCCAGCGCTATCAGGTCGACGGCAACGCAGGGCCGCCGATGCTGGATGCGGTCGATGATGTTGCGCCAGTGGTACCCGTTGAGGGGAACACCGTGCACAAGGAGCGCCACGGGTCCGCACCCTTTCTCGAAGTAAGCGATGCGCCCGGACTTCACGTCGGCGTGGCGGCGGTTTGTGTGGAATGTCGCGATATCCATGGTGCCTCCTTGCTGCGGAGGCGAAGCTAGGCGAGTTGCCGGCGGCGCGCTGTCATGATCTTGCGCAATTGGGCGCCTGGCCCGCCGTTGCGGCGCGCCGCAGCGCCGTCGGAGTAACGCCGAAGAAGCCCCGAAACCGCGCCGTGAAATGGCTATGACTCGCAAATCCCGCAGCCAGCGCGATCGCCGTGAGGTTATCACCGCCATCGAGAACGGCGTCGAGCGAGTGGGCAAGGCGCTCATGCAGAACATAGTCGTAGATCGAGGTGCCGACGATCTCGCGAAAGACGTGACAGAGATGGAAGGGCGACAAGCTCGCCAGCTTCGCTAACCTAGCGACGGTCCATCTGTCTGCAGGCGCAGTCGCCACCGCCTCCTTTACCCGTTCAACAGCATGTCGGCGGTGCGGTAGCGCGGACCGCCGCGGAGTTGCGAGGCCCGCACACAGCGAGCGGAGAGACATGCTCAAGAGGTCGAGACCAAGCGTTTCGCTTTCGAACGCATCCGCCTCCGATCGCTGCAGCCGCGCCCAGAGCAGATTGCGCAGCATCATGGTATCCGCCGAGAGCAAACCGTAGGACGCCGAACTGTCGCCGCTATTGCACTGGTTGAGCTGGTCGGCAGCCAGGTCCTCGCCGAACCGCAAGATGAGCGCGCGGTCTCCAATCGCCCCTGGGAATCCAATTCGATAGAGCATGTTCGCGGTAAAGAGCACGGCATGCCGATCACATAACGGCCAGGCGCGTGGTGCTTCGAGAACAGTCCACTGACAGGCAGAACCACGGCATGGCAGCTCTGCCGCTCAACGCCGCCGCAGACATCGGATAGCGGCCGTGCCCAGAATGAGCCGATTTGCAGCGCGCCGCCCGCGAACAATGTCCTCCGGATAGTTTCCACGACTGAAGTCGGACCTTACTTGGAGTAGTGCAGCAACGACACACGCGAAGCATACCACTTGCATTGCCCTGGTGACGAGAAGGCGGTGCATGCTGGTACGCTACAACCGTGGCTCGGTATGGAGGCGATGGATAATCTTGGCAGGGGCGTCCAGGTGTTGGCGTTCTTGCTCCGGTCGGCTGACGGCAAGTGTCGGAGCAATCCTGCCCCGACAGCTCTTCGAGGTGCATTCCATCGACCAGGCTCGTATACAAAAAGTATGGACGTTCGTCTGAACGCGATCGGCGACAGTCCGTCGAACACCGATCACGTCCGTTGCGAGGGGTTCAGCGACCAAGTCCACACGCTCTACACGTCAGATGTCGATCTTCTCGGCGATTTCGATGGCGTCATCTACCTCGACGCCAGGCAAGGGGGCTCATCCGGCCAACGCCACTCTTCGACGACCGAACGAGCGCGCCGCGCGCGGTGCCACGAGTTCTGGAGCAGATCGAGCGCGCGGCGCTTTGACCGGCTTTCTGCGCCGCATCGGTGGGGTTGGCACTCTTACCCGTTGCCGCACCGCAGCGATTCCGGCGGCTTCCCGAGGTGGTTGAGACATGGCCGCCCGGATCGAAAAACGGTCGAACATGACCCGCTCCTGTCATGCCGAGTGGGAACCGAACGGACGCTTAGTGCTCCAGATCGAGGGCATACCGAACGGCGGCAGCTTTGGCCAGGGACCACGGACCTGCATCACCCCTTCCTCAAAAGCGACCGGTTCGCTGCCCGTACTACGCGCCGTTAGCACTCCGCTTCAACGTGCTTTCAACCAGCTCGATGCCCAGATCGATGCCTCCATCCAACAAACCCGACTTGCCGCATAAACTTGACACCTTCAAACTTGACATGTTTGCACTCGTTCTTTCGACTCAAGCTGGGCTAGAAAGAGATGCCGGAACCGATCAAAGCGATATGATGAGCCGGCTTGAGCCAACGCGGTGTTTGCGTCTGGATATGCGCATTCGGGCGCCCCATGGGGCTCAGACAGACTTTGTCGCTCGAGCAGATCCCGCTGCGGTGCTTCTCGCCCGTTACAGGTTCGCTTTGGGACGGCGCGTCTCAACCGTGCTATAGGACGACACCTTTTACGCGAGGGGCCTGACCCTGGCATCACAAGAAGAACGGGAGGCAAGCCCATGCCCGAAGTCTCATCGCCCTGGATCGTCGAGACTGGCTGGCTTGCGGAGCGCCTGGATGCGCCCGACGTCGTCGTGGTCGACGCGACCATGCACCTGCCGACCACGGGGCGCGACGCCAAGGCCGAGTATCTCGCAGAGCACATCCCCGGCGCGCTATTCTTCGACATCGACGACATCGCCGACGACCAGAGCCGGCTGCCTCACATGCTCCCATCCACCGTCAAGTTCGCCAGCCGTGTGAAGCGGATGGGGATCGGTGATGGCGTGCGCGTCATCGCCTACGACAGCCTGGGCCTCTATTCGGCGGCGCGTGCCTGGTGGATGTTCCGCGCGATGGGCCACAACGACGTGGCGGTGCTCAACGGCGGCCTCAAGAAGTGGAAGGCCGAGGGCCGACCCGTGGAGGACGGCGCGCCACCGCCACGCACCCCCCGGCACTTCTCGCCGCGTTTCCACAGTGAGCTGATACGCGACGCGGCCGAAGTGAAGGCGCTGATCGGCCGCTCCGTGGAGCAGATCGTCGATGCCCGCTCCGCGGCCCGCTTCGAGGGCCGCGAGCCCGATCCGCGTCCTGGCCTGCGGGTCGGGCACATTCCGGGCTCACGCAACGTACCCTACGCTTCGCTCCTCAACGCAGACGGCACGCTCAAGGCCGAGCTGGACCTGCGCGGCGTCTTCGCCGCGGCCGGCGTAGACACAGGCCGGCCGGTGGTGGCCTCCTGCGGCTCCGGTGTGACGGCCGGCATCGTGGCGCTCGCGCTCGCAGTGCTCGGCCGGCACGATGCTGCCGTATACGACGGCTCGTGGGTGGAATGGGGCGCCGACCCGAGCCTGCCTGTCGCCACCGGACCGGCGAACCCGGCCGCGAGCACAGGAACCCGCAATCGCGTATGAGCCCTTGCCGAGCGGCAAGGGGGCCGTTCGTGTCGGATCATCGCAGGCCGGTGGTCTCAGATGCCATTCCGGTACACCACGTTGCCGCCCACCAGGGTCAGAAGCGCCTTGGTGTCGCGGATCGCGTCCGGAGGCACCGAGAGGATGTCCTGCGACAGCACGGTGAGGTCGGCGAGCTTGCCAGGCTCGATCGAGCCGCGCTCCTTCTCCACGCCCATCACGCGCGCGTTGTTGATGGTGTAGAGCTCCAGCGCCTCCTTGGGCGTGATCGCGTGCTCGCTCCCGAGGGCATAACCCTTCAGCACCTGCCGGGTCGTCATCCACCACATGGACAGGAACGGATCAACCGGCACCACCGGCCCGTCGGTGCCGCCGCCCACCAGCACGCCGGCGTCGATCGCCTCGCGGATCGGGATGGCATAGGCCGCACGTTCATCGCCCCACCAGCGGCGCTGGTTGTGGCCGAGCAGCACGGGGTGGTCCTGCATGGTCGCCATGATGCCGATCGCCGCCATCTTCTTCAGCGCCGCGTCTGATGGGTGGAATAGGTGCATAATAGTCCAGCGCAGGTCGCGGATCGGCCGCTCTACGTTGACGCGCTCGTAGGCGCGCACGATCACATCGATGGTCTCGTCGCCGACCGCGTGGGTCTGTGCCTGCAGTCCCGCCTCGGCGATCAACTTCAGGGCCGCCACGTACTCCTCCTCGCCGCCTGGTGGCAGCAGGAGGACGCCGCGGTAGGCCGGGTCGGTCTGTTCGCCCGGCACGATGCGGTAGGGCCAAGTCATGCGCCCGCCCTCCACGCCGCCGTCGAGCGGGAACTTGATGCCGACGCAGCGCAGCATGGCGTCGCCCTTCAGCGCCTTGCAGACCACGATGCCCTTTTCCACGTCGACCTTGCGCAGGGCGCGATAGAGCACGTCGGTGCGTACTGTCATCTCGCCCGCATCGCGCACCGCGCGATAGAGCTCCATTTGCCGCTCGTCGATGCCGGGCTCGATGACACTGACGATGCCGTAGGAGTTGAGGTCGCGCATAGCGATCTTCATGAGCTGCGCCATGTTCGATGGCGGCGGCGGCAGCACCTTGCGTACCAGGTCGGCGGCCTTCTCCAACAGCACGCCGGTGGCCTCGCCGTTGGCGTCGCGCACGATGACGCCACCGTCCGGGTTGGGCGTGTTCTTGGTGATGCTGGCCAGCTCCAGCGCCTTGGAGTTCACGGTGACGACGTGTCCGCCACGCGGGACGAACACGGGGTTGGAGGGCGAGGCCTGGTCCAGCTCCTGACGTGTCGGCATCCGCCCCTCGTCCAGGATGCTCTCATGCCACCCGGACGAGGCCATCACCCACTTGCCCGGCTCGGTGCGCGCGACGCGCTCGGCGATGGCCTTTTGGACCTCGGCGATGGAGCGCGCGCCTAGAAGCTGCACGGCCGGCCCATTTAGTGCCGCGAACAGCTGGTGCAGGTGCGAGTCAATCAGGCCGGGCACGGCGGTTCTGCCCGCAAGGTCGATCACCTTGGTTCCTGTGCCGATGTGGCCGGCGATGGCGTCGTCGTCGCCGACGGCGAGAAACCGGCCGTGCTTGATGGCGATGGCCTGGGCGATGCGCCAGTCCTTATCGACCGTAATGACATTGCCGCGCCGCAGCACGAGGTCGGCCGTCTGGGCGAGGGCGCCAGGCGCGATCCCCCAATACACAAGGACCGCGGACAGCAGCCCGGCAGAAAGACGGAGATGCATCGTCGGTTCCCTCCCCATAATTTCAGGGCCGGTCGCGCTTTCATGCGCGGAGCGGCGCGATGATCAGGACGGCGCCTGCGCCACGATACGCGCAAGCTCCTCGAGGCGCACCTTGCCCATGGCTCCGGCCCCTTGCAGGTTGGGCGCTCACGAGGGGCTCTCCACGAGGTGGCCCTGCTCGACCACCAGCTCATCGTTGAGGGTGATGGTGCAATTTGCGCACCGGCAGGTCGAAGTGGCCGTCGGTGAAGCGCCTGGCGAACTCATTGGCGCCGGTGGAGAACAGGAAATTGCCGGCGAAAGCGGATCTCGGTGCCGTTGGTGTCGCGCCGGTCATACATGGTGAGTGCCGTTAAGGCCCCAGCCGACGTGGCTTGTGGCATAGGCCTCCCGATCACCCCAGGCGGCGAAGTAGCGTCGCATCAGCTCGGCGTCGGTGCCTGTGCCCTCGATGCGCGTCACGTAGTCCGCCTCGATGGCGAGGCGCACGGGGCTCTCCAGATAGCGCTTGAAGGTGAGGTTCACGTCTCCGGCATCGAGCACCACCATGCCGTTCACAGCTCCCGTGCGCGGAAAGCTGACGACGAGGCCACCGGGCCAGTGGGCTACGGTTCGCGGCCGGTCGCACCAACCCCAGACACCGGCGGTGGAGGCCTCCCGCATGTCCACCGTCAGCTCGGTGCCGGCGGCGGAGACGACGCGCATGGTTTTCGCGGCCCGCGCGCGCTTCACCGCCGCCTTCAGGCCCGCGATGGCCGCGCGCTGGTCCGCGAGCGCCGTAGCGCCTCCCGTGGAGCGCACCGGCACCGGTGCGTGCTGCTGCGGGGAAGGCACAACCACGTGGAACATTGTGGCGCCCAGTCGCGCCAGCGCCAGCTCGGCCAGATGCACGTTGAGCGCCCGCGATTGGGTTTCGGAGAGAACGGCGCAGGCCTCGCCTGCTCGCACCTTACACAGCTCGAAAACCCGCACGAAGGCGTCGATCCACTTCGCCTCGATTCGGTCCCTCAGCATAGGGCTCGCGCTCTCCTGGCTCGCCGGGCTCCGTCCCGGCGGGGCTGCAGTTCTGCATCATGCCCACGAGATCTTTGGCTCACAACAACAATGCCCTCGTGCACGAGCGGCCGATGCGTGCGGGATACCCCTTGCACGCCATGAAGCGGCGTCGGTTCACGGCACGGGCCGACCATGTTCGAGGCCCTCTCCGATGTTGGCGAAATCCGGCCAAACCCCGGGCCCCGCCACCTTGATCGGGCTCTAGATCGCGCCCGCAAGGGCTCGCCGGTCGCAAACCTGGCCGGCTCAGCCCGGCTTGAGCGGCAGCTCCCAGGTCTCTCCAATCAGGTCGTGGCCAAAGCTCCGGTGTGGTTCGGATTTGACGAGACGATATCCCGCGGCCTCGTAGATGCGCCGCGCGCTTGTCAGGACGCTGTTGGTCCAGAGTACAATGCGGGCGTAGCCCGCGGTCAGCGCAAACTTGCCGCATTCCTCGACCAGGCGCGAACCGATCCCGATGCCGCGAGCGCTGGGCTCGACATAGAGCAGGCGCAGCTTTGCAGTTGCCGCCTGTCGACCCTTGACCAGAAACACCGAACCGACAATCTGACCCTCGCGCTCGGCAACGAAGCAGCGCTCGCGCTTGGTGTCGAAATTCTTGATGAAATCGCTCGCGATCTCTGCCACCAGGCCTTCGAAGCTCTCGTCCCACCCGTATTCTTCGGCGTAGAGAGCACCATGGCGTGAGACGACCCAGCCGATGTCGCCAGGTCTGGGCGGCCGGATCACATAAGGGAGCTGCGGTCGTGGGGCATCGGTTAGAAGCCCCTCGATGGTGTCCATGGCTAACAGCAGCCGCCGCCGGCTGGTGCGCGACAAGCCGGCCAGCAGCGAGGAGACCTCCTGAGTTGATCGCCAATCGAGGAGCCCGAAGCACTCGCGCCCGCGCGCCGTTAGCGAGACGACGGATTGGCGCCCGTCCGCCGGCGAAGGTCGCCTCGAAATCAGCTTACGTTTCTCCAGGCCCGCCAGCAGGCGGCTCACATAACCTTGGTCGAGGCGAAGCTCGGCGGACATGGCACCGGCCGTCCACTCGGCGCGGCGGCCCAGTTCGAAGATGAGGCGGCTTTGGGACAACGTGAGGCCGCTACCGAGCAGGCTCTCCTCCAGCACGCCGATGCGGCGCGTGTAGAACCGATTGAAGCGGCGCACCGCTTCCGTCATCGCCTTTGCGGCCCGTTCCCCATGCTGGTCCATGGCAGGTTCCTTCGGAGGATGCTTGCTATAGTCATACAATTACATGCTTTAGTCAATTATCGGCAAGCGAGACCTCCGCAAACCGGGGTTGCAGCCATGGGTGTCATAGCAGGCCAGGTGTCATAGCAGGCGAGGGCCCGAACGGGTCCGACGCGCCCGGCGGCGACTCCGGCTAACATGCTGGGGATGGAATGGTCGGATGAAGGCGTGGTCCTGAGCGTGCGTCCGCACGGTGAGACCGCGGCGGTTCTGGAGCTGTTCACGCACACGCACGGGCGCCATCTCGGTTTGGTGCACGGCGGGCGCTCGCGCAAGCTGCGGCCCGTACTGCAGACCGGCAACCACATTAACGCAACCTGGAAGGCAAGGCTCGCCGACAACCTCGGACATTTCAACGTCGAGCTGCGCCGCGGCTTCGCGGCCCTCTTGATGGAGGACGCCGCCGCGCTGGCCGCCATGACCTCCATGGCGGCGCTGGCGCGCCTGCTGCCTGAGCGCGACCCCCATCCCAGCCTGTTCGAGATCACCCTGTTCGTGCTGGGTTATCTCGACGACCGCGCCGTGTGGCCAGCCCTGATGGTACGCTGGGAGCTGGCTCTCCTCGACGAGCTGGGCTTCGGCCTCGACCTCGCGCGCTGCGCCGCTACGGGAGAGACGCAGAACCTCATCTACGTCTCGCCCAAGTCCGGCCGCGCCGTTTCGGCCGAGGCCGGCGGGCCCTATAAGGAGCGCCTGCTCGTCCTGCCAAGCTTCCTGCGCGGCACCGCCGGCGTTGTTGGGCGTGAGGAGATCCTCGCAGGCTTGGCCCTTACCGGGCATTTCCTGGAGGCGCGGGCGCTTGGCCCGGTTGGGCTCGGCATGCCCGAGGCGCGCGCTCGCCTGGTCACCTACCTGCGCCAGGCATAGTCTCGTGCTATCGGTGGTGGCGCAGCTGCGGAGCGACGTGATGGGTTCGATGGGGATCGCCGACTACGTGCGGCAACGACCGGCGTTGGCCATGGGCGGGCTCGGCCTTGTTTCAGGTGCGCTGTCGGCCGGCGTGGGGTTCGATCTGGAGTTCGCATGGACGAGACCCATTGCGGCGATCTTCTTTCTTGATTCCGGCCCGTTCCTGATCGGGCTGTTCTTTGGAATCGTGATCGCAGCCGGCCTCTGGCTCTCGACCGGCAACGGGTGGGCGCTGCCGGTCCTGCCGGTCACGACCATGTACGCCTGGAGCGCCGCCATCCAGGCCGCCATCCGCCTGCAGAGGAATGAGGACGACAGCCCGCATCTGCTCGGCGCGAGTCTCGCCGCCGGGGCGATCGGTGCCGGCATCACTCACCTGGGCTGCGCCATCTTCGGCTCCGAGCTGCGTCGCACCCCTCGCATCGCGGCCACGTGCGCCGTCGGCGCGCTCGCGGGCCTCCTCCTGTTCGCGGGCCAGCGCAAGGTAGTGGACGAGCGCTTGCTGTTCCAGATTTGGCAGCCCGCCGTGGCGTTCTCGATCGGCTTGGGGCTCAGACGAGGTCAGACCTTGCGGGGCTGACCCTGGCCGAGCCGGCCGTGACCCTGGTTGCCGCCGCCCGCAAAACGTTGGCTGAACCCGCGATTCCCTCCGCTGCGCGAGGCGCCCATCATCGCCGCCGGGTTCGTTGCCACGAGGATCAGCGGCCATGGCCGTGTATGACAGAAGTCCGGAGCGCCTCATCGAGGCCTAGTGACCGCGAGCCGCGGGCTGCTGGCGCCGTTCTTCCTCGACCTCGCCCTCCTGCTCATCAAATTCGTGCAGGAGTTCTACCAGATGGCGGCGCGCGCTATCACCATTACCGAGCAGGAGGCGATTCTGGGCATGCTGACCGTGGTCGATCTCGCCCTCATCGGCGTGTTGGTCACGGTCGTGATCGTCTCGGGCTTGGAGAACTTCGTCGCGCGCATCGACCACCAGGACCTGCGCAACTGGCTCTCCTCGATGGATTTTATCGACTTCACCGCCTTGACGATCAAGCTCTTGGGCTCGATCGTGGCGATTCAGCTCTTGCGGTAGTTCATGGTCGTCAAGTCCGCGCTCGTGTTGTCGAGCGTGCTGGCCCTGTCCGACGCCTGAGCGGCGGCATCAAATACCGCGAGCCACTCAGACCAGCGCACAAGTCCGACAGCTATTGAACTCGGCCTCGCCGAATCGGCGAACGCCTATCGTGAGAGGTGGCGGGCCCCGCCACGAGCACCCTGGGAGGAAGCCATGCAGGCAACCGTGAACGGCTTTCGGATGAACTTCGCGGTGGAGGGGCCGGACTCGGCTCCGACCGTGATCCTGCACCATCCGCTTGCCACGGATCTGACCATTTGGGACGAATTGACCGCCGCACTGGCGCCAAGGTACCGCGTGGTGCGGTTCGATGCGCGCGGTCAGGGCGCCAGCGAGGCGACCAAGGCGCCGTACGCTTTCGACACCCTCACGGCCGATGTCGTCCAATTGATGGACCACCTGGGGCTCGCGCGCGTCCACTACCTTGGACTCTCGATGGGGGGAATGGTGGGCCAGCATCTGGGCCTCACGCATCCGCAGCGCTTCGCCAGCCTGACCCTATGCTCCACCTCGAGCCGCATCCCCGACGAGGCAAAGCCGCTCTGGGAGGAGCGCGTCAAAGCCGCGCGCGAGAAGGGGATGGCCGCGCAGGTGGATCTGACATTGTCGCGCTGGTTGGCGTCCGCAAGCCTGCAAGGCAAGCCGGCCCTGGTGGCCCGCATGCGGCGCTATATCGAGGCGACGCCGGTCGAGGGCTACGCCGGCTGGTGCGGCGCGATCCGCGACCTCAATGTCACGGAGCGGCTCAAAGGCATCCCGCTACCCACGCTCGTCATCGTCGGTGCCGAAGACCCGAGCACGCCGCCCGCGGCCGCCCAGGTCATCCACCGTGAGATCGCCGGCTCCGAGCTCATCGAGGTGCCCGGCGTCTCTCACCAGCTCCACGTAGAAGACTCCGCCACCTTCAACCGCCACGTCCTCGATTTCCTCAGCCGGCAGCCGTAATTGCGCCCGTAATCCTGGCCGAGCGATGCGAGCCAACAGCGAGCGTCGCCCGCCCAAGAGAATCCAAAGAGAAATCCAAGAGAGATCCAAGAGAGATCCAACACGAATCCACCGGTCGAGGACCTCGCCAGCCAAACCCAACCTTCGTGTTCTCGCGCTCGACGAGGCCCCCGATCGTCTGGCCCTGGGGGCTCGGCTTTCGGGGGATACCCGGTGAGTCAGCCCGTCCCTAGGATCAGCCTTATCGCGATCGCGAGCAGAGCGAGCGCGCCGATCCACAGGGCCCGGCGGCTCCACCGTGACTGATGCGACTGCGCCGCAGCCAGCCGCTCCACGGTATCCTGATCGAGGCGGAACCCCTCGCGCGCGCTGTCGACGAGGGCAAGCGCGGTGCGCTCGGCCTGCTCCAGGAGGCGCGGCACCTCACCCAAGACACGGCTGACCGTCTCGGCGCCAGCGCCCGCTTCGGGAAGCCGCCCCGCCACTCCCAAATTGGTCTCGACCCATTCGCGCGCGATGGGCTCGGCCGCGGTCCATAGGTTGAGCTCGGAGTCGAGGGAGCGGGCCACGCCCTCCACCACCACCATTGTCTTCTGCAAGAGGATCAGCTCAGGGCGCGTTGCCATGTCGAACACTTCGGTGTAGGCGAACAGTTGCCCCAAGAGATCGGCCATGGAGATCTCGCTTGCGGCGCGTCCGTGGATCGGCTCGCCGATCGCCCGCATGGCCTGGGCGAACACCTCCACCGGGTGGTGCGGGGGCACGTAGCCCGCCTCGAAGTGCACCTCGGCGGTGCGGCGGTAGTCGCGCGTGATGAGCCCGTGCAGGATCTCGGCCAGGAACCGGCGCTCCTTGAGGCCGAGCCGACCCATGATGCCAAAGTCCACCGCCACCACGCGGCCCTCCTTGTCTACCAGCAGGTTGCCCTGGTGCATGTCGGCGTGGAAGAAGCCGTCGCGCATGGCGTGGCGCAGGAAGGCGCGAAGCACCGTGAGGCCGAGCGCCTTGAGGTCGTGGCCGACTTCCTTCAACGCGGCCTGGTCGGCGATGGAGATGCCGTCGATCCATTCCAGCGTCAGCACGCGCCGGGCGGTGCGGCGCCAGTCCACCGCCGGCACACGGAAGCTGCCGAGCTCGGGCGTGGCATCGCGCGCGATGTTGTCGGCCATCTCCGAGATGGCGGCGGCCTCCAGCCGCATGTCCATCTCGATCTCCACCGAGCGGGCCAGCGTCTCCACCACCGCCACCGGCCGCAACCGGCGCGTGGGCGGATGGAAGCGCTCGATCTGGCGTGCGGCGAAGAAGTAGCTGTCGAGGTCCTGCTGGAAGCGGCGTTCGATGCCGGGGCGGAGGATCTTGACCGCCACCTCGCGCGCTACCCCGTTCTCCAGCAGCACCGCCTTGTGCACCTGGGCGATCGAGGCGGCGGCCACAGGCGGCCCGAGCTCGGCGAAGTGGTCCTCCAGGCGGCCGCCCAGCTCGGCCTCGATGGTGCGGCGTGCCTCCTTCATGGAGAACGGCGGCAGCCGGTCCTGCAGATGGCGCAGGTCGTCGGCGAGCCTCGGACCGATTAGGTCGGCGCGGGTGGCTAGGAACTGTCCGAGCTTGATATAGCTGGGCCCCAGGCTCGCCAGCGCCGCGGCAACGTGCGCTCCCTTGGGCCGGGCGGCACGGAACGGCCATGCGAGCCAGCGCAGGGGCAGCGTCAGGGCGCGCGCCAACTGCAGTGCTACCGGGGCGCGCGTACCTGCAGGCATGAACTCGACGCCGTGCTGGGCCAGAACAAGACCGGCGCGCGAAAGCCGCAGGATGTTGCCGACCATTGTGGCCATCTGCCGAAGATCACCCAAGGTGTTGCATGAAGCCGTTCGCACCGCAGCATATATTCCATAAGGCGCTGCGGGTTAACCCGAGTCGTCCGGCGCCGCAGGAAGGGGCGTTTGCGCACGGGGCTGGCTCCAGGCGATCGTCAGAAGGCGCCGGGGCGAATTATCCCTCCCCGGCAAGCCGCCCCCGCGCGGGCAGCTTTTTCCACAGCATGCCGGCGGAGCGCCCCATTCCCCCCACGTCACGTATGATTGGTCGAACTGGCTTGTAGCGTGGGGCGGGGCGGGAAGGCTGTCATGCGTAACGGCGCGTGCACGGGCAGCTTCTTGCGGAAGTCGTCGCGTTCCCGGCGCGTGCTGGGTCTTGCAACGGTGGCGCTGCTGGCGGGATTGAGTCGGCTGGAGCTGGCTGGGCAAAACATCGGCACTTATCTGGCACGTCTCCTCGTCTCGCCGGCCGACGCTGGCAAGTCCTCGTCCCGCCTTGCGCGCACGGGCGGCTTCCACGGGCGCCAGTCATCCGCCGGCTCTCACATCCAACAGTTCCTGCCGTTCCGACAGTTGCCGTCGCCGCGACCGGCACCGACGCCATCAGCATCGCCACCGACATCACCGTCCATACAGATGGTGCGTCTTCCGCCGGGAACGCACCCCGCGCCCGACTTCTTTGGCGTCGCGCCAACGGTATGGAGTCCGCCTGGCAGCAGCAACTCGATTGGGCCCGGCGGCGATGTGCCCAGACCCACGGCCCATGAGGTGGCGGCGCGCTGGGACACCACGATCCGGCCCGGGGCCCTCACGCGCGAGGCCGAGCGCCTCGCACCCTTCCTGCACGCCACCCAGCTCACCCCCGGACAGCAGCGCAGGCTTGCCTCCCCGCACCTTCGCAGCCATCTTGAGAGGCTCCATCTTGAGAAGCTCTCCGGCCGGCGGCAGCCCTCCAAGGGGACTACCGCCCCACCCGCGGCCACGCCGGGCGCCGGCCGCGACATCGCAGCGGGCGAGGCCAAGCCCGCCCCCCGCCGCCTGGGCAGGCGCATCATTGGCGAGCTCTTACCCCCGGTCGGCAGCTACCGGTCGAACGAGGTGCTCGCTGTCAACCTTTCCCCCGAGGGCCTTGCCAGGGCTCGCGAGAACAACTACCAGCTGGTCGGCCGCATCGACCTGCCAGAGTTTGGGCTCATCCTCAGCCGCCTGCGCCCGCCGGATACACTCAACGCGGTCAAGGGGCGGGAACGGCTGTTCGAGCTGCTGCCCAAGGAGGGCTTCACCCTCAACCGTTTCTATGCCTCCTATCGCCCGAGTGCTGGCGATGGAGGCGCGACAGCCTCCGTGGCTGCGCAGAGCGGCGGATGCCCTGCTGAGCGCTGCTTCGGCGGCGCCCTCATCAACTGGCAGCCGAGGCTTGCCGCCTGTGCCAGCGGCGTCAAGATCGGCATCCTGGACACCGGCTTCGACGAGGATCACCCGGCGTTCGCCGGCGTGCGCTACTTGTACCAGGAGTTCGTGCCGGAAGGCAGCGAGCGGGCGCCCGACCAACACGGCACGGGCGTGCTGTCCCTGCTCGCTGGCAATGCTGGCAGTGGCCCGCCCGGCCTCATTCCTGGTGCCTCCTATGTCATTGCCAACGCCTTCTTCGCCGACGCCGGCGGGCAGCCCGTATCCGACACCGCCCAGATGCTGCTGGCGCTGCACTGGCTGAAGAAGAACGGCGTTGCCGTGGTCAATCTCAGCATCGCCGGCCCCGAGGACGAGCTGCTGCACCACGCCGTCCAGGAGCTGACCGAGGCCGGCACGGTGGTGGTGGCAGCCGCCGGCAACGAAGGCCCGGCCGCGCCGCCGAGCTACCCCGCTGCCTACGACGAGGTGATCGCCGTGACCGCGGTTGACCGCGACCTCGCCCCGTACCGCTATGCCAACCGCGGCGACCAGATCGACCTCTCTGCTCCCGGCGTGGACGTGTGGACGGCGCTACCCGGCGGGCGCCAGGGGCCGCAGACGGGCACCTCGTTCGCTGTGCCGTATGTCACGGCGGTGGTGGCGGTGGCCCTGCCACAGTCTGGGCTGGTACCCAACGACGACCCGGTCGCCGTCAAGCGGCGCATGCTGGCGCAACTCGAAGGCAACGTCAGGAGCCTCAACAGCCATGGCCGCGACCCGGTCTTCGGCGCAGGTCTGGTGCAAGCCCCCGCATCCTGTGGCCCGCCACCAGCCGTGGCTGTGGCGGCCAACGCGGCGCGCGCGGGCGTCCAACCCTCGGCCAGCACGATGGTGCGGGTGGCAAAGCCCGCCCCCCGCGACCCGCTGGTCCTGGGGACGTGGGTCAGCACGGTCCGCTCGGTCTCGGGCGAAGCGCTGCCGCGCTGAGCCCCCGATTTGTGATTGTGGAAACCTGCCGTGTGCCGTCACCTCATGATCCCAGAGCCGCGCAGTCCCGGAATGGCGCGAAGCCGCAATCATCCCCCGAGATTAAGCGCACAGCGGGAGCGCGAGCCCGGTTGCGGGTTTTGTGCGGGCTCGCAAGCCCAGTATGACGGCCTGACCTAACCGGGTTGGCTCTTGCCGGCAGGGTCAGTGGTGGGTCCGGGCGTCGGGTCATCCTCAGCCGCCGGGTCGCCGGCGAGCTTGGCCAAGCTCTGGCGGATCGCGGCCGGGAGCTTGGAAAGGTCCGGGCCGCGCCGCGCGAGGCGCGAGGGCGCGGGAGGCGCCATGAGG
>JAFMSC010000169.1 GCA_017353825.1 Hyphomicrobiaceae bacterium
GGCCTCCACGGCGTCGCCGCCGAAGCCGACGGCTTCGGCAGGCACCACGGCGCTGTCAACGTGGGCTGCGAGCATGGCCATCAGCGTGCGGTTGCGGCGGCCGCTGCCGCAGATCACCCACAGCTCCGGCTCCTCGGGGAAGTGGGCGCGCACCCGCGCGAGGCTGGCCGCCGTGAAGGCGGTGAGGGTCGCCGCGCCATCGGCGAGTGACAGGTGCCGCACCGGATCGGCGGAAAAGGCGTTGCGGTCGAGCGACTTCGGCGGCAGCCGGCCGAAGTAGGGGTGCATGAGCAGCGCATTGAGCGCGTCCTCGTCGAGCTTGCCGCCGGCAGCCGTGGCACCGCCGGCATCGACCGCGCTGCCGGTGTGGCGCAGCATCCAGTCGTCGATCAGCGCGTTGCCGGGCCCCGTGTCGAGCGCGATCAGGGTGCCGTCGCGACCGATCCAGGTGACATTGGCGACGCCACCAATGTTCACCACCGCCACCGGCCGCTCCGGCAGCCTAGCGGCCAGCGCGCGATGATAGACCGGCACCAGCGCCGCCGCCTGGCCGCCGGCCGCTGCATCGGCGGCGCGCAGGTCCCAGACCACGTCGACGCCCAACAGCTTTGCGAGCCGTCTGCCGTCGCCCAACTGCACCGTCAGCGTCTTTTGCACCTCAACGGGCCATACGGCTGGCGCATCCAGCACGGCCTTGGGCCGGCCGATGGCTGTCGTGGCGATCATCGATCCATTGTGCAGCACTGTGTGACCTGGGAAGCCCACGACGGCAACCCTGGCCGGTATGATGCGCCGCTCCTTCAGGAACTGCCCGACGGCCACAGCGTGGCGTTCCGTCAGCTCCCTCTCCACCACCCCGAGGCACCCCGGCCGCGCCGTCCGGTCGGTTAGTCCGCGCGCGTCCTCGATGGCCGCCGCAAGCCGGGCCCTGAAGGCGTCGTCGTAACCGAAGGTGGCGGAGGGCCCACGCACCACCGCGTCCTCCCCGTCGGTCTCGATCAGCGCCACATCGATGCCGTCCAGGGAGGTGCCGCTCATCAAGCCGATGGCGCGCAGCATCTTGCTCATTGGGTCTCCTTTGGGGGTCCCCGCCAGGTTCGCATCGGGCCCGCTCGGGCGCACGAGGCTTGCTCAGTCGGCCCTTCCTCGTGCATGTTCCGCCAGCCTCGCGGAACCCTACCCGCGTTCGGCCTTTGAACCAAACCACGGGCTGCCGTCCATGGCCACCTACAAGTCCGATTTCCTCAATGCACTCAACGCGCGCGGCTTCATCCACCAGTGCTCGGATTTCGCCGGCCTCGATGCGCTGGCGGCCAAGGGCGAGGCCATCGGCTATATCGGGTTCGACTGCACGGCGCCATCGTTCCACGTCGGCAACATGATCGTGTTGATGATGCTGCATTGGCTGCAGCACACAGGCAACAAGCCGATCGTGCTGATGGGCGGGGGCACCACGCGCGTGGGCGACCCCTCGGGCAAGGACGAGACGCGCAAAATCCTGCCCCTTGAGCAGATCGCGGCCAACAAGGCCAGCATGCAGCGAGCCTGCGCAAAGCTCATGGCCTTCGGCCGTGGGCGCACCGACGCGCTCATGCTCGACAACGCCGACTGGCTGACCAAGCTCAACTACATCGAGATGCTGCGCGACATCGGCCGGCATTTCTCGGTGAACCGCATGCTGACGCTCGACTCTGTCAAGACCCGGCTGGAGCGCGACCAGGAGATGAGCTTCATCGAGTTCAATTACCAGGTGCTCCAGGCCTACGATTTCGTGGTACTTGCCCGAGAGCACGGCTGCAACCTACAGATGGGCGCCTCCGACCAGTGGGGCAACATCGTCACCGGCATCGACCTCGGCCGGCGCATGGGCACGCACCAGCTCTACGCGCTCACCACGCCGCTGCTCACCACCGCTTCCGGTGCCAAGATGGGCAAGAGCGTGGCGGGCGCCGTGTGGCTCAACGAGGACATGCTGGGCGCCTACGATTTTTGGCAGTACTGGCGCAATGTGGAGGACGCCGACGTTGGCCGCTTCCTCAAACTGTTCACCACGCTGCCGCTGGCCGAGGTCGGGAGGCTGGCTGCATTAAGGGGCGCCGAGATCAACGATGCCAAGAAGGTGCTGGCCACCGAGGTGACGGCTATGCTGCACGGCCGCGACAAGGCCGTGCAGGCCGCCAGGACCGCCCAGGAGACCTTCGAGCAGAGGGCCCTCTCCCAGAGCCTCCCCAGCGTGGAGATCGCCGCCGGCCAGCTGGAAGACGGCCTTGGCGTGCTCTCCGCCTTCGTGAAGGCCGGCCTCGTCAAGTCCAACGGCGAGGCCCGCCGCCAGATCGCCGCTGGGGGCTTACGCGTCAACGATACCGCGGTGACCGACGAGAAGGCCGAGCTCACCGCGGCCGACCTCGTCGACGGCGTCATCAAGCTCTCCCTCGGCAAGAAGCGCCACGTTCTGCTGCGGCCGGTGTAACTGCACCCGTCGCAATTCCCCGTCATCCCGCTCGCAGCGACGCGAGCAAATACCGAGCATCGCTCCGAACCGGGACCTTGCGGCCGAGACGAACGCGGGTGCCAGGTTACGCGCTCGCCGCGTCGAGCTGTTTGACCGCCTCCGCATCAAGCTTCAGCCGCGTGGCGGCGATCAGCTCCTCCAGCTGTTCCAGCGAGGTGGCGCTGGCGATCGGGGCGGTGACGCCGGGGCGGGCTATGAGCCAGGCCAGGGCCACGCTGGCCGCGGTGGACCTGGTGCGGGCCGCCACCTCATCGAGCGCGGCCAGAATGCGCTTTCCCCGCGCATTGAGCATCGCCTTGGCGCCGGCGCCGCGCGGGCTCTTGCCGAAGTCGGCCTCGCTTCGGTACTTGCCGGTCAGGAACCCGCCTGCCAGCGAGGGGAAGGTGATGACGCCGATCCCCTCCTTCAGGACCAAAGACCCCAGCTCGCGCTCGAAGTCCTCACGGGCGTAGAGGTTGTAGCGCGGCTGCAGGCTCTCATAACGCGGCAGGCCTTTCTCGGCACTCAGACGCAGGGCCTCCGCCAGGCGCGGTGCCGTGTGGTTGGAGCAGCCGATGGCGCGCACCTTGCCCTGCTCGATCAGCCTCCGGTGCGCGGCGAGCGTTTCCTCGAGCGGGGTCACCGTATCGTCGATGTGCGACTGGTAGAGGTCGATGTAGTCCGTCCTGAGCCGCTTGAGCGACTCCTCGGCCTTGGCGAGAATGCGGTCGTGGGCGAGGCCGCCCTTCGGCTGGTCCCAGCCAACCTTGGTGGCGATGACGACCTTGTCGCGTCCGCCGCGGGCCTTGAGCCAGTTGCCGATCACGGTCTCCGACTCGCCGCCCTTGTTGCCGGCCACCCACATCGAATACGTGTCGGCGGTGTCGATGGCGTTGAGACCTGCGCCCACGAAACGGTCCAGCAGCTTGAAGGATGTGGCCTCGTCGGCCGTCCATCCCAGCACGTTGCCGCCGAACATGAGGGGCGCGATCTCCACCCCCGACTTGCCGAGCCTGCGCTTGTGCATGCAGGTGTGCGCCTCGAATGCTGTCCGTTATCCTTCGATCCTAGGATGTGACAAGAGAGCCGGCCCGGCCGGAAGTCAAGGCGGAGCGAACGCAATCTACGGTGTGCACCGCGCGGGCCAGGCATTTTGGCAATCCGCTCCTCGGTGTCCCGCGTCAGGCGAGCTTCCAGTCGAGCGTGATGTCGGCGTTGAGCACCTTGGAAATGGGGCAGCCGGCCTTGGCGCCCTGGGCGATCTTCTCGAACTCTTCGCGGCCGATGTTGGGCACACGCGCCTCCAGCGACAGGGCGGAGCGCGAGATCTTGAAGCCCGAACCTTCCGGCTCGAGCGTCACGCGTGCCGTGGTGGCGATGCTCTCCGGCGTGAAGCCCGCGGCGGCGAGCGCGAAGGCCAGCGCCATTGAGAAGCAGCCGGCGTGCGAGGCGGCCAGCAGCTCCTCTGGGTTTGTGCCCTTCACGTCGCCGAAGCGCGTGTTGAAGCCGTAGGGCGTGGCGGTGAGGACCCCGCTTTGGGTCGTGAGCGCTCCCTTGCCCTCCTTGCCGGTGCCCTGCCAGTGGGCGTTCGCAGTTCTGGTGATGGCCATGCCGTCACTCCTCGTTGGTGTGAGTATCGGGTCAGCCCTCCCGGCCTACACGTCCGCAAGTGAGCCGATCGGTAGCGGCCAATCGGGCAGCGGCCAGTCGGTAGCGGCCGGTCTAAACGCACCTGACGTAATAGGACCAGCGCCCCTGCGCGAGAGGGCGCCAGCAAACGTGATCGATGGTGGCGAGCGACGGCGCGTGAGCGCCGTTATTTGGAGCCGCTATTTATTTGGCCGCCCCTGACTTGGCCGGCTGCGAGATCCAGCCGTCGCTCACGTCGGGGGCCGTGGGGAACACGCTATCCGGCGCGCCGGGACGGGCCACGACCGAGCTCGACGAGCGCGCTCCCGATTCGGGGCGAGTGGTGCCCTTGCGCGGCGGCGGGGTCGTTTCCTCGGGGATGACCGGGAAGAACTCGCGCATGAAGCCGGGCGCCAAGCCGGACCCCGGATTGACCTGGATCTGCGGGTTCTCCAGACCGCCCTGCAACAGATAGTTCCAAGCGAACATACCCTCGCGCTTCGGGCCGGTTACGATGTCGCCGACAAGGGGCACGTCGGACAGGATCTTATTCAGGGCGGCGAGCGGCGTGAAGGCCCCAGCGATGTGTACCTTGCGGGTCTTGAAGTCCACGCGGCCGCTCATGGTGGCGCTGACCAGCGGGCCGTCGATGTGCGCGTCCTGCAGCACGAACTGACCGGCGCCCACGGAGAAGGGCGCGTTCAACACATCGAACTCGACTTTCTCGCGCGCCACGTTGCGGCGGCGCCGACCCGTCCCGCCCGAAGCATCGGAGGAGACCACATCGCCCAACAGGTAGAACCGCGTCGCCGTGAGCATCCCCGTGCGCTCGAAGGCGCCTTTGCCCTCGATGTTGACCTCCAGGTTCAGGTCACCGCCGACAGCGTGCGGCAGGAAGCCTACGAGCTTGAAGACCTGTCCGGCGTCGTTGGACTTGGCGATCAGCAGCCGCGGCTGGCCCGGCTCGGGCCGCACCACAGCCTCCAGCTGCTTGCCGCCGGCTAGGCTCGCGTGCATGTCGAGCTGGTTCAGCTTGTTGGCCCGCTTCTGCATCGTGAGGCGCACATTGCGCGCGGAGGTCTCGAAGAAGCCGAGGACCGTGTCGAACTCGGCGTGCAAATCGAGGCCGGGCCGGTCTTTGTGCCGTTCGGCAGGAACAAAGAAGAACGACTTGAACAGATCGCGGCCGTCGTAAGTCGGACCCTTGGCATTCACCTCCCAGACGTTGTCGGAGCGTAGCTTGCCGTGGGCCTCGAAGTTGCTCACCACATCGAGAGAGAACTGCGGGTAGCGGTATTCCTTGACGTGCAGGTCCGGGCCCATGCCCATCCAGCCAGCCACCGCCACGTTCTCGCCGTCCAGCCTCACGTTCTGCAGTTCGATCGGATAGGCGGTGCCCTTGGCGAAGTCGAACTCGAACACCGCTCGCTTGCCCACAGGCTTGTTCCAGCCGAGGGCCTCCAGGACAAGCTCGGCGTTGGCCAGATCTGCGCGCAGATGGACCTGAGGCTCCCCCTTGGCGTCCTGGGCGACGCTCACCTCCACGCCGACTTCGCCGTGCACGAGATCATTGAGGTCGAGGCCCAGGTCGTCGCGCTCGGCGTCGAAGAGCACGGCGGCGATGCGCAGCGGCGGCTGCTTTTCGGGCACAGCGCCGTAGACGTGCTGCCACGTGAGCGTGGCCGGCACATTGCCGAGGAGGAATTTGCCCTTTGCCTCGAAGGCGCTGGAAGAGAGGTCGGCGGCGAGATTAATCCCCTGGACATCGTGCGGGCCGAGCGCTTGCGGCACCCTGGCGTCGCTGACGCGCACCTTACCCTCGACAGCGATGTCGCGCAGCTGCATGTCGGGTACGAGCGGTATGCCGATCGTCACGCTGCCGTCCAGATTGCCGTCAGCGCCCGCCAGCCTGATACCGGCATTCTGCAGCATGTTCGGCGCCTGCTGCTTGATCACATCCATGGCCAGCGAGAGCGGGCCGTGCCCCTTGAGCGCAAGCTTGCCCTGCCGCGGCTGCGCCTGCCCGAGGTCCACCGCGAACGAGCCCTTGAGGGAGAACTTGCGCCCGTCCGCCGTCGTGATGGTGGCGTCGGGAACCGAGAACTCGATGTTGGTGCCTTCGATCGTCAGGAGACCGCGCGAGGCGCGCAGCGCCGGCACGCCTTCAAGCAGGGCGAAGTCGAGGTTGGTTCCCGCGAGCGTGAAGGTGAGACGGTCCGCGTCGCTGACCGGCCTTGAGCGATTGCTCAATTTGTCGGCCCCGCGCACGAGCTTGAAGCTGCCGCCGTTCACGTCGCCGCCCACCAGGCGGCGGGAGATCCAGGTGCGCGTCTGCGGCGCGAGCCAGGTTGGCCACAGCGCCTTGAACAGCCCGACCGGCATGGCGCCGATCTTGCCGTCGAGGCGCGCCGTGATCACACCACCGATGTCGGACACGTCGCCCTGCGCGCTCACCTCGGCGCCGCCGGCCCGCATCAGCACCTGGTCCACCACGATGCGGCCCTGCTCGGGGTCCAGGAATCCGACCGCCGTCAGCTGATCGAGGGGCAGTCGCATGGGTGCCTTCGGGTCGGCCGAGATCCACCCGTCGGTCGACTTGATGTCGAAGCGCCAACGCGGCCCGTCCGCGCCCTGCTGCGTCGCATAGGCGATGGCCCCGGCGAACCGAACGCGCCCCTCTAGGGAGGTGAGCTCCGATGGCCCGATCTCAAAGGTGCGTTGGGAGGCGTTATAGGTCAGCTCGATATGGCCGCTGGCGATATGCATGGGCGTCGCCGGTCCAAGCAGCGCCACGCTGCCGTCGGCAGCATCGATGGCAATCTTGCCGCCCAGGATATCGCCGGCGTTCGACAATTCGAGCTCGACGTCGGCCGAGACTGGCAGGTCGAATGCCTCCAGCGCCAGCAGCTGCGGCAACGCCGACGCCAGGCCGCGCGGCACCAATCCCTGGACGGAAAGCGTCAGGTTGAGCACCTTGGCGCTGACGCGCTCGGAGCTCCTGAACGTGAGCTCCCACGGGCCCTCATTGGAATCGATCTTGGCACGGCCGGCGATCGAGCTGCGGCTGCGACGATGATCGAGGTCTACGTCGAGCTCGGGGACCTGCCAAACCGTCTGTTGGCGGCCATTGTCGATCACCACCGTCGCTGCCCGCAGTCCGATCTCGCGCAGGTACGCGCTGGCGTGCTCCTGCCGGCGCGCCCTGGCGGACGCTTCGGTGAGCACTTTGACGAGGTCGATTCGGCCGATCGCGCCTTCGGGCTCCTGCGCCATCGACGCGGCCGGAGCCGGCTGGGCCAGGCCCGGCTGCCGCGCTTGACCCGCTTGCGGCCTTGGTCCTACCACGCCTGCACCCGCGCCAGGCGAGAGCTTGAGCGAGAGGGCACCGTCGTCGGCATAGAAGAAAAGCAGGCGCGCGGACATGAGGTCGAGGCTCTCGACCGCGATGCGCCCTCTGAGCAGCGCCTGCCGACTGAGCGACACCGCCACCGACGGCGCCGCGACGAGGGTCTCGCCGCGCTCGTCGCTTACCTTTACGTTGTTCAGCTCGAACTGGAGGAGGCCCCTGTCGTTCAGGCCCAGCGCGACGCTCTCAATGCGTACGCGCGGACCCGCCAGTTCCTCCGCGATCGCACCCTCGATGGGCCCCGAAAGGAAATTCAGCGGGATGGGACCGAACATAAGTCGCAGATAAAGGAAACCGAGAGCGACAACGACAACGAGGGCGCCACCGCTCACCGCCCTTGCCGCCATCGACATCCACGTCGGGGTCCATTGGCCCCGGAGGCGCGTTCGTCCGCCAGCGCGAGCGGTCGACATCCGCACGGCCGGTACTAAGTCCCTGCGTCTGGACCCCCCGGTCCTGGTCACACTGCTTCTCTCGATCCGTCCACAACTTTAGGCGGCCATGCGACGCGTATGACCCGGCTGCAATTCGCACGCCAGTTTTCCCGGCTGTGCTGCCCCACTGCGCGTACCGAAGACTTTAGCCGGGGCCCGGAATGCTGCAC
>JAFMSC010000533.1 GCA_017353825.1 Hyphomicrobiaceae bacterium
TGTTTGCTGGCTGGTGGCAGCGGCGTGGGAGCAGGCAAGAGGCAGCGAAGCTGCCGGCGGCGCAAGATCGACGGCGGCATGCATCTATGGTGCATTCGAAGGGGCGGGTTTCCGGGTCATCTCATCGGCATTGAGGGCGCCGCGGTCGGGCTTTCCTCAGGATCAGTGGCCGACGGTCGCGATTGCAAAAGTCGCTTCCGACCAGTCGGGCGCTTCCGACCAGTCGGGCGCTCAAGCACCTCAATCGCCGCTTTGGCAAAGCCAGCGCGATCGCGGTCAGCTCAACCAAGGCCTGCCCACTGACGAGAACTTGCGCACGTTGCTCCACAAACAGCCAGCGCTGGACGCCCTCGCGCAAGCGACATGGCGGAGCAACGCAAATCGCGGTCAAACGTTCATCACCGGTTCATGGCGCTTCCAACATCGTCGCCAATCGGCAGCAACCGTGATCATAGTCGTGATTGAAACCGCGATTCCAACTGCGATTCAAGGGCGGTGAACGAACCGGGCTATGCCTACTAAGCGGATACTGATCACTGGCGGCGCCGGCTTCGTGGGTTGCAATGCGGCCCGCTTCTTCCGTGCCCGCAACTGGACTGTCACGGTACTGGATAACCTGTCACGGCAGGGCGCCGACAAGAACCTCGCGTGGCTGCGCGACCATACCAGCTTCGATTTCGAACACGTGGACGTCCGCGACCGCGCGAACGTCGATCGCGTCGTTTCCGAGCAGAGATACGACGCCGTTCTGCACCTTGCGGCCCAGGTGGCCGTGACGACCTCGGTCACCGATCCGGGTACTGACTTCGCCATCAACGCCATGGGCACGTTCCACGTGCTGGACGCCGTTCGCTGCCATTGTCCCGAGGCGGTGTTCATCAACGCCTCCACCAACAAGGTCTACGGCAAGATCGCCGCCGCCGAGTACGCGCTGCGCGACGGCCGCTACGCCTACGTAAACCGGCCGTTCGGCATCAGCGAGACTGAGCCATTGGATTTCCTATCGCCCTACGGCTGCTCCAAGGGCGCCGCCGACCAGTACGCGCTCGACTTCGCACGCATCTACCAGATCCCCGCTACCTCCTTTCGCCAGTCCTGCATCTACGGGCCGCGCCAGTTCGGGGTGGAGGACCAGGGCTGGGTCGCGTGGTTTGCCATCGCCTCGCTGCTCGGGCGCGACATAACCATCTTCGGCGACGGCCGGCAGGTGCGCGACGTGCTGCACGTGGAGGACCTGGTACGCGCCTACGAGGCGGCGATCCGCGCACCCGACAAGGTGGCCGCACAGGCCTTCAACGTCGGCGGCGGACCAAACTCGATGCTGTCGCTGCTCGATCTCATCGGCATGCTCGAGGAGCGCCTCCAGCTCAGAATTCCGCTGCGCTGGGACGACTGGCGGCCCGGCGATCAGCGTGTCTACGTCAGCGACATTCGCAAGCTCGAAACGACGTTGGGCTGGAAACCGGAGATCGACGCCAACAGCGGCATCGCGCAGCTCATCGACTGGGTGGCGCGAAACCGGGCGGCTTTCTGACATGTTTGCCCACGCGGGCTCAAGAACGAGCGAGGTGGATGGTCGATGGTTGAGTTCCCGCCGCCTCGTCCCATCCGTTTTCCCCCGGGGGGCACCATGAATGATCGCAAGCTCGTCCTCGTCACTGGGGGCGCGGGTTTTCTCGGCTCACATCTGTGCGACCGCCTTCTGGCGGACGGCCATGACGTGATGTGCGTTGACAACTTCTTCACTGGCCGCAAGCAGAACGTCGAGCACCTCATCGGCCATCCCCGTTTCGAGCTGATGCGCCACGACGTCACCCAGCCCCTCTATGTCGAGGTGGACGAAGTCTACAACCTCGCCTGCCCGGCCTCACCGGTGCATTACGTGCACGACCCGATCCAGACCACCAAGACCAGCGTGCTCGGCGCCCTCAACATGTTGGGGCTGGCCAAGCGCCTCAAGGCCCGCATCTTTCAGGCCTCCACCTCCGAGGTCTACGGTGACCCTTCGGTGCACCCGCAGACGGAGGACTATTGGGGCAATGTCAATCCCATCGGCCCGCGCGCCTGCTACGACGAGGGCAAGCGCTGTGCGGAGACGCTGTTCTTCGACTACCACCGCCAGCACAAGGTGGAGGTCAAAGTTGCGCGCATCTTCAACACATACGGCCCACGAATGGCGCTCAACGACGGACGGGTGGTGTCGAACTTCATCGTGCACGCGCTGAAGGGCGTGCCCATCACCATCTACGGCGACGGCGGCCAGACACGCTCGTTCTGCTACGTGGACGACCTGATCGACGGCTTCGTGCGGCTCATGAAGAGCCCCGCCGAGCTCACCGGCCCGGTCAACCTCGGCAACCCCGGCGAGTTCACGATCAAGGAGCTGGCCGAGCTGGTGTTGGAGCTCACCGGTTCGCAATCGAAGCTCACCTACCGGCCGCTGCCGCAGGACGACCCCAGGCAGCGCCGACCCGACATCGCCTTGGCCAGCGACCGCCTCGGCTGGCAGCCGAAGGTGGCGCTGCGGGAGGGTCTCATCAACACCATCCTCTATTTCGAGCGCCTGCTGTCGAGCCCCGAGCGCGCCGCCAACGGGTCCCACGCTCCAGCCCGTGCCCGCGGCGCCACGGCGACAGCCGGTGTGCGGCTTGCGGGCGGACAGGAGTAACGCTGGCCGCGGCCCGGCCCTCTCC
>JAFMSC010000534.1 GCA_017353825.1 Hyphomicrobiaceae bacterium
TGGTCGTGGGGCACAGCGGGGGGCACGGCCGGGGGACGGTGCCGAACGGGGCACCGCACGTGCTGTTCTACGGCCATTACGATGTGCAGCCGCCCGACCCGCTCGACCTGTGGAAGACGCCGCCGTTCGAGCCGCGGCTGGCCAGCGAGAAGGCCAACGGGCGGGTGATCGTGGCGCGCGGGGCGGAGGACAACAAGGGCCAGCTCATGACCTTCCTGGAGGCGGCGCGGGCCTGGAAGGCGGTGGCCGGTGGGCCGCCCATCGCCATTACCGTGCTGATCGAGGGCGAGGAGGAGTGTGGCTCGCCGTCGCTGCCGGGCTTCCTCGCCAAACACGGCAAGGAGGTGACGGCCGACCTGGCGCTGGTATGCGACACCGCCCAGTGGGACAAGCACACGCCGGCCATCTCCACCCAGCTGCGCGGGCTGATCGGCACTGAGCTGATCGTGACGGGGCCCAGTCGCGACCTGCACTCGGGCAATTACGGGGGCGCGGCCATGAACCCGATCCGGGCGCTGGCGAAGGTGTTGGGCGAGATGCACGATGCCAGCGGCAAAGTGAGCGTGCCCGGCTTCTACGACGGCATCCTCAAGCCGTCGGGGCGGCAGCTGGAACAGTGGGCGGGACTGGGCTTCGACACTCGCGCGTTCCTGGGCGGGGTGGGCCTCAGGACGCCCGCCGGCGAGAAGCGCTACAGCGTGCTGGAGCAGCTGTGGGCGCGGCCGACCTTGGAGTTCAACGGCATCACCGGCGGCTACCAGGGTGTGGGCACCAAGACCGTTATCCCCTCCAGGGCATCGGTGAAGATCACCTGCCGGCTGGTGCCTGGGCAGGACCCGGACAACGTGCAGAAGGCGCTTGAGGCGTTCGTGGCCGAGCGGCTGCCGGCAGACTGCAAGGCTGAGTTCGTCGGCTCGCGCGGGTCGGCGGCCATCGCCTTCGACACCAAGGCGCCGGCGATTGCGCGAGCGGCAGTGGCGCTCGAGGAGGAATGGGGCCGGCCGGCGGCCCTGGTGGGCGTGGGCGGATCAATCCCCATCGTCACCGCGTTCAAGGACGCGCTGGGGATGAACAGCCTGCTCGTGGGGTTCGGCCTCGACGACGACCGCATCCACTCGCCCAACGAGAAGTACAACCTCACGTCATTCCGCAAGGGCGCCCGCAGCTGGGCCCGCATCCTAGCAAAGTTGGCGGCTTGACGGGGAGATCACGAGAGGCATGGCCTTGTTTCGTATTGCTGGCCTGTTGGCCATGCTGTTGAGCCTCCCCGCCTGCGGGGAGGATCCAACCGCGCTTGCGCTCGACTGTCAGAACCCGGCCGATGCGCAGCGGCAGGCGGATGCCTGCACCAAGCTCATTGCCATCGACCCCAAGCATCGCAAGGCCTACGACAACCGCTGCCAGGCCCACAACCAGCTTGAGGAGTACGACAAGGCGCTGGCCGACTGCAACACGGCGATCAAGCTCACGCCGAGCACCGCGTCGCCCTATAACAATCGCGGCGTTACGCACGAGATGCGCGGCGATCTTGAAGCGGCGCTCAAGGACTATGACAAGGCCGTGTCGCTGAACCCGAGCTTTGCTAGCGCTCTGGCCAACCGTGGCGATGTCTACGCCAAGAAGGGCGACAAGGCGCGCGCCATCGACGAATACCGCGCCGCCCTCGCCATCGACCCCCATATCGACGTGGCCCTGACCGGCCTCAAGAAACTCGGCGCCAAACCCTAAGGCGGAACGGTGCGTGCCCGAACTCCGCGCGGGGCTTCCGCCTCCCATTTGTGGGGTGGCGGGGACAACCCTCGACATCGGAGGTTGCCTGCTCCCCTTATCCAGTCGCCCCCATAAGGGGCCATAAGGGGGAGGGGATGTCGACTGGTGATCGCGACGGCCGCAATTCGCATAAGAGCTCAGCCAACGGTCGTGGTCGTGGTGCCTTGCCTCCGTCCGCGGCTGACCGCACATTGGCCTCCTATCCAACTTGAGCCCCGCGAGGTCAAATCCCCGTGCCGCATCTCTTCTCGCCCCTCCAGGTGGGCCCTGTCACTCTGCCCAACCGCATCGCCGTCTCCCCCATGTGCCAGTATTCCGCCGACGACGGCAGCGCGACCGACTGGCACTTGCAGCACCTGATGCAGCTCGGGATGAGCGGCGCCGGGCTGGTCATGGTCGAGGCGACCGCGGTGGAGCGCATCGGCCGCATCACGCATGGGTGCCTCGGGCTCTACTCCGAGGCCAACGAGACGGCGCTGGCGCACGTGCTGGCAGCCACGCGCAAAGTCGCACCGCAGGGCACGCGTTTCGGCATCCAGATCGCCCACGCTGGCCGCAAAGGATCCTCGCAGCGCCCCTGGGAGGGCGGCCGACCGCTGACCGCGGCCGAAGGAGCCTGGCAAACTGTCGCGCCGTCTGCCATTTCCTTTGTTGATGGCGGACCGGCCCCAGCAGCGCTTGACGAGGCTGGACTTGCGCGCGCGCTCGGCGCCTTCCGGCAGGCGGCTGAGCGCGCGGTACGTCTTGGCTTTGACGCGGTCGAGCTGCACATGGCGCACGGCTACCTGCTGGAGGAGTTCCTGACGCCGCTGGCCAACCGGCGCGCCGACGGTTATGGCGGATCGCTGGAGGGGCGCATGCGCTTCCCGCTGGAGGTGGCGCGAGCGGTGCGCGCGGCGGTGCCGGCGGGCAGGGTACTGGGC
>JAFMSC010000170.1 GCA_017353825.1 Hyphomicrobiaceae bacterium
GCGTTCGGCACGCTCAGCCGCCTCGCGGGCCTCGCTCTCGGCGCGCTCCTTGGCAATCTCGAGGGCGCGGCGCCGCGCGTCCAGCTCGCCTGACGACAGGCCGCCGCGTTGGTCGAGGCGGTCTTCGGCATGCCCTTCGCCTTCGCCGGGAGCGGTGATGGTGCGCTTTTTCTTCTTCTCGACCACGACCGATTTCGAGCGGCCATGGCTGAAGCTCTGCCGGACGTGGCCGGACTCCACCGTGCGCTTCAGGCTCAGGGGCTTGCGCGGAGCCACACTGAGTGTCTTATCGTTGGTTTCCTTCGTCTCGCTCATAGACGTCCCGCGTTAGGAATTCGCTTCTGGCCGAGGCTCTTGCGACCGGAACCGCCGGAGCCGGCCCGCCTCCGCCAGTATCTTCCAAGCGGCGCCGCCCCCGGTCGCCGCAGCATGTATCACATTTGACCGGCCAATGGCCAAATCCAATTGCTGGCCCGTCAATTCCTTGACGATGGCCTGCCCTGCCCGTTCCGCGTCCCCTTGCCTCGCCATTTGGGCCCTGAACTTGCGGGAGAGCTTCTCAACGCCGTCCGGGGCGCCATCGGCCGCGTGGATCAAAATCGCGGCCCGGTTCTGGGCGATCAGCTCCTCGACCCGGGCGAAGCCTGTGACCAACACCCCGGCCTTGTTAGCGAGGCTGACCGATTCGGCCACACGTCGGACCATGAGCCGCTCCACCTGGTCGGGCAGATCCTCTGGCACGGCAACCTGGCGCTGCAGGCTGCGCGCGAACGCCTTGCGGCGCACCGCCTGAGCGAGGGTCTCCCGCCGCGCCTCGACCCAGATGCCGCGCCCGGGGAGCCGGCGCGCCAAGTCGGGCACGATGGTGCCGTCGGGACCTAGGACGAACCGGACGAGGTCCTCAACCGGGTGCTGAGCGCGCGTTACGGCGCAAAGGCGGACCGGAGCCGTTCGGTCGCGCCTCCCAGTATCATCAACCCTCGCCGCCTTCGCACCCATTGCCATTGGCCCCCACGCGTCATGGCCGCTAAACCTTGGCTGCTGCCACCGGAGCCTCCTGAGCGGCCTTCGCCGCCTCGGCGGCCGCGGCGATGGCCGCCTGCTCGGCGCGGGCCCTCTCCAGCTCCTCCTCGGTCACCCAGCCGGCGGCAATGCGAGCCGCCATGATCAGATCCTCCGCCTCCTTTCGGCCCACCTCGAAGCCGTCGAGAATGCCCTTGTGCCGGATCGGCTCGGCGTCGCGCTCCTTGGGGCGCTCGGTCCAGCCGACGAGATCGTCCGGCACGGCGCCGGCCAGGTCCTCAACCGACTTGATGTCGTTCTCGCCGAACGCCACCAGCATTGCCGTGTTCACTCCGCGCACCTTGGCAAGGTCGTCGGAGACGCCCAGTTCGCGGCGACGGGCGTCGCGCTCGGCCTCCTGCTTGTCCAGGTACTCGCGGGCGCGGGTCTGGATCTCGTTGGCGGTGTCCTCATCGAACCCCTCGATGTGGGCGATCTCGCTGGTGTCCACGAAGGCGACCTCCTGTACGGTCTCGAAGCCCTCGGTGGCCAGCAACTGGGCGATGACCTCGTCCACGTCCAGCGCCTCCATGAAGAGCTGCGAGCGTTCGGTGAACTCCTTCTGGCGCCGCTCCGATTCCTCCTGCTCGGTGAGGATGTCGATGTCCCAGCCGGTGAGCTGGGAAGCGAGTCTAACGTTCTGGCCGCGGCGGCCGATGGCGAGCGAGAGCTGGCTCTCGGGCACCACCACCTCGATGCGGTTGGAATCCTCGTCCAGCACCACCTTGGTCACCTCGGCCGGGGCGAGCGCATTGACGATGAAGGTGGCAGCATCCTGGTTCCACTGAATGATGTCGACCTTCTCGCCCTGCAACTCGCCCACGACCGCCTGCACGCGCGCGCCGCGCATGCCGACGCAGGCGCCGACGGGGTCGATCGAGGAATCCTTGGATATGACGGCGATCTTGGCGCGGGAGCCGGGGTCGCGGGCTACCGACTTGATCTGCACGATGCCGTCGTAGATCTCGGGCACCTCCTGGCGGAACAAGAGCGACATGAACTCAGGCCGGGCGCGGGAGAGGAAGATCTGCGGGCCCCTTTGCTCGCGACGCACGTCGTAGATGTAAGCGCGGATGCGGTCACCGATGCGCACGTTCTCGCGCGGGATCATCTCGTCGCGGCGGATGATGCCCTCGGCACGGCCGAGGTCGACGATGACGTTGCCATATTCCACGCGCTTGACGGTGCCGTTGACGATCTCGCCAACGCGGTCCTTGTACTCGTTGTGGTGGCGCTCGCGCTCGGCCTCGCGCACCTTCTGCACGATCACCTGCTTGGCGTTCTGGGCCGCCACGCGGCCAAAATCGAGGGGCGGCAGCGCCTCCACGATGGTATCGCCGATTGCGGCATCGCGTTTTCGGCGCCTGGCCTCGGCGAGCGTGAGCTGAGTGGAGTCGTTTTCCACGTTCTCCACCACCGTGAGCAGGCGGGTGAGCTTGGTCTCGCCGGTCTTGGGGTTGATCTCGCAGCGGATGTCGTTCTCCGCGCCGTAGCGCGACTTGGCCGCCTTGGTGATGGCGTCCTCCATTGCCTCGATCACGATCTTGCGGTCGATCGACTTTTCGCGCGCCACGGCGTCCGCGATCTGCAGCAGTTCGAGCTTGTTTGCGCTCACGCCTACTTGCGCCATTGCTACGGCATCCTCCTAGTCTTCGATCTCATCGGGCGCTGCGGCGGGCGGCAGGTTGCCGGCCGCCGCCTTCTTGGCCCGCCTGAGGGTGTCGCGAATGAGCTCGTCGGTCAGCACCAGCCGCGCCTCCGAAATCAGGCCGATCGGCAGCGTGAGCTCCGGTCCGCCCTGGTCGGGCGGGACCTCGAGCTCAACGTCGTTCCCGGCGAGACCCTTGAGCACGCCGCGGAATCGACGCCGGCCGCCCACGAGTTGCTTGGTCTCGATGCGGGCCTCATGGCCTGCCCATGCCACGAAATCCGAGGGCCTGGCCAGGGGCCTGTCGATTCCTGGCGAGGAAATCTCAAGCGTGTACTGGCCGGCGATCGGGTCGTGGGCGTCAAGCAGCGGTGAGAGTTGGCGCGAGATGTCCGCGCAGTCCTCCACCGTGATGGTGCCGTCGGGGCGCTCGGCCATGATCTGCACCGTCGTCCCGTTGCGCCCCGAGATGCTGACGCGGACGATACGGAACCCCATGTCGTTGAGGGACGGCTCAACCAGAGCCGCAATCTCGGCCGCAACTCCAGCCTCGCCGATGAAGCGCGCCTCGGATACCGCGCCACCCACCTCTCTTCGCCCTCTGAGCACAAATGGGAAAATGAGCCCGCCAGCTCAATGGGTCAGCCCAAAACAAAAAGAGCGGACCCGAAGGGCCCACTCTCAGAGTTGAGATGATCATGAGCGAGGCGGAGACTAGGCGGAAAATGCGGGCTTGGCAAGCAGGAAGTGTAAATATTGTCGCAGTTGTACGGCAATGCAGCAAAAACCGGCCCAGTACCCCCCAGTCATCCGCAAGCCGAGATCCGCCTGGCTGGGCGATCGGGCGCGCCCAGAGCTGCCCAGGGATCCCCTGAGGGATCGCGCGCAGGCTGCTCGTTACCTCTCGCGTTACCAGGGAGCCGCTCGCCTTCGGCTCGCACGCCCCCTAGCTGAGGGTTGCGTTTACGTCAGCGTGAAGCTCAGGTCGCCCAGCTTCTCGATCGACGTGACGATCTTGTCGCCCGGCTTCAGCCAGACCTTGTCGCCCTTGTGGCCGGCGATGACGCCCTCCGGCGTGCCGGTGAAGATGATGTCGCCGGGCTTGAGCGTCAGGTATTGGGAGATGTAACTCACCAGCTGCTTGCAGTTGAACACCATGTCGTTGGTGTTGGACGACTGCCGCACCTCGCCATTCACGCGGCACTCGATCTTGAGGTTGTCGCCGTCGACCTGGTCGGCGGTGACGAGCCACGGCCCGATCGGTGCGGCACCGTCGAGCGACTTGCCCAGCATCCACTGGCTGGAGCGTGATTGCAGGTCGCGGGCGGTGAAGTCGTTGCCCGTGGCGTAGCCGAAGATATGGGCCGGCGCGTTGGCCTCGCTCACGTCGCGGGCGGTGCGGCCGATCACGATCACGAGCTCGGCCTCGTAGTCGAACTGCTCGGCCTTCTCCTTGGAGACGGGGATGACGCCACCGGGGCTGTTGAGCGCCGTGTTGTACTTGTTGAACAGGATTGGCATTTTCGGCACCGGCTGCCCCACCTCAGCGGCATGGCGTCGGTAATTGAGGCCGATGCACACGATCTTTTCGGGGCTGGTGACGGCGGGGCCGAACGGGGCCTTGTCCTCCGGGATAAAATGCGCAGCAGTGGCGCGCTCTGCGAGGCGTTGCAGGCCGCCAAGGTCGCCGTGGCCAGCGAGCACAGCGGTGATGGTGGTGGGTGCACCCTGCTTCAAGGCCTCTTCGGCCGCGGTCACGTCGAGAACGCCGCGCGGGGTTCTGAGGCCGAGGCCGAACCCGCCGTCGCGCTTCAGCGTGCAGAAGGTCATGCCCTTCGGCAGCTCGGGGTAGCCATTCGTGGCTTGAGCGGCCTGTGCGGCGGCCGGCGTTGCGGTGGCCTGTGCGGCAACTCCGGTCAGGATGGCACCGCCCACCAGGCCGGTGGTCTTGAGGAACGTTCTGCGATCGCTGTTCATGGTCTCCTCCTTGATTTCGTCTTGCTCGTAGCGGTGTGCATTCCCCTCGATGGATTGCCTGTTCTGATGGCGGAAAGGTGTCAGAGCGTGAGGTCTCCTGAGGGTCTGCTGGGGTCTCCTGGGGGTCTCCCGAGGGTCTCCCGACGGTCTGGCGCCATGGCGGGCGTCGGTCGCCGCAAGAGGCGGCCGATCCGATGGCGCCATGAGCATTGGAAGCTTCTCGCGCAACAGTGGCCGGCATTGTGGAATTGCCTGGTGTCCCCACGCGGGAGACCCTCGGTATAGGTCGACGGAGCTTCTGGAGGTCGTGGGGCGGATTTGCTTTTAGACCTGCTCTGCCGGGTCGACAAAGGCTCGCCGAAGGCGTCCCCGACCGACGGGCCGTCCAGGCCCAGGCATGCGCGCTAGATTGAGTGCATGTGGTCGTCTTGAGCGCGTCGATGCCTGGCGCTCCGGGCCCGACGCCAAAAGCGGACGCTGATACGGTGGTTCCACTTGGAACACGGTATCTGACGCGGACGGCGCGATATCATATCATAGCGAGCGTGCCACCAGCTCCTTCATGATCTCCGTCGTGCCGGCGTAAAGGCGGTGAACGCGGGCGTCGGCGAAGGCGCGGGCGATAGGGTACTCCAGCATGTAGCCGTAGCCGCCGAAGAGCTGCAGGCAGGTGTCGAGCACCTTATTGTCGAGCTCGGAGAGCCACCATTTGCTCATGGCTGCAGTGGTGGCGTCGAGCTTGCTTTCCAGGAAGAGCTCCAGGCAGCGGTCAAGAAACACGCGCGCCACCGTCACCTCGGTCTTCACCTCGGCAAGCTTGAAGCGCGTGTTCTGGAAATCGGCGATGGCCTTGCCGAACGCCCTCCTCTCGCGCGTGTATTCCACCGTCCACGCCAGCGCCGCCTCCATGATGGCGACCGCGCCGATGGCCACCAGCAGGCGCTCACGTGGCAGCTGGTTCATGAGGCAGGCGAAACCGCGGCCTTCCTCGCCCAGGATGTTGGAAGGGGGCACGTGCACGTCCTCGAAGAACAGCTCGGCGGTGTCTTGCGCGTTCTGGCCGATCTTCTTGAGGTTGCGCCCGCGCTTGAAGCCGGGGCGGTCGGTCTCGACCAGCACCAGGGTGACGCCCTTGGCGCCGGCCGCCGCATCGGTCTTGGCGGCGACGATCACGAGGTCGGCCAGGCCGCCGTTGGTGATGAAGGTCTTCTGCCCGTTGAGCACCAGCTCGTTGCCCCGGCGCAGGGCGGTGGTGCGGATCGCCTGCAGGTCGCTGCCCGTGCCGGGCTCGGTCATGGCGATGGCGGTGATGACCTCGCCGCTGGCCATGCGGGGGAGCCAGCTGCGCTTCTGCTCCTCGCTGCCATAGTTGAGGATGTAGGGTGCGACAATATCCGAGTGCAGGCGGAAGCCGGGGGCGGCATAGACGCGCTTGGCCATCTCCTCGATCATCACCGCGCTGAAGAGGAAGTCGGCTCCGGCGCCGCCGTACTCGACCGGGGTGTCGGTGAGCAGCAACCCCGCCTCGCCGGCCTTCCGCCAGACCTCCCGGTTAACCTGGCCCTCCTTCTCCCAGCGCTCGTAGTGGGGCGCTATCTCGGCCTCGATGAAGGCTGAGGCGGTCTTACGGAAGAGCTCGTGCTCCTCTCGGTAGAGCTTGCTCGGAATGGTCATTGGGACGCGCTCTCCCCGGGCTTCCGGTTTCCCAGGAGGCTAGCAGATCTGGCACACACGTCATCCCCGACCGAGCGAGGCGAGCCGAAGCGAAGAGCTGCGAACGGGGACTCTCAGCGTTTGGGCAGATGCGGATCTAGCTCAGGAGCGGGGCGCAGGAGAGGCGGCCGTCGGGAAGGGGGTCGAGGCTTATGGGCACGCCGTAGACCTGCTCCAGGCGTTGCCGGGTGAGGGCCTCGCGGGGTGGGCCTTCGGCGATCACGCGACCGTCGTGGAGCAAGAGGACGCGGCCGGCGATGGCAAAGGCGTGGTCGGGATGGTGGGTGGAGAGGACGATGCCTAGTCCGCTTTTGGCGAGCCGCGCCACCTCACGCAGGACCATCGCCTGGTTGCCAAAGTCCAGGCTGGCGGTGGGCTCGTCCATGATGATGGATGGCGCCTCCTGGGCGAGCGCCCGCGCGATCAGCGTCAACTGCCGCTGTCCGCCGCTGATGCGGGTGTACTCGCGCTCGGCAAGGTGCGCGATGCCCAGAAGCTTCAGGGCGCTCCAGGCGCGCTCCCGGTCGGCCGCGCCCGGCGCTGCGAAGAGGCCGAGGCGGGCGGTGCGGCCCATCAGCACCATGTCGAGGACGCGATAGGGGAACACAGACACGTTGGCCTGCGGCACATAGGCTTGGCGCAGGGCGAGCTGGCTGGGCCGCCAGCTGTCGATGGGGCGGCCGGCAATTGAGATCGAGCCTGCCAGCCTGCCGATCAGTCCGAGCAGGGTCTTGAACAGGGTGGTTTTGCCCGAGCCGTTTGGCCCGAGCAGGCAGACCACCTCGCCGGCCAACAGGCTGACATCGATGTCGCGCGCGACGACCCTGCTGCCATAGCCGATGGCGAGCTTGCGCGCGTCGATGAGAGGTCGGGCCCCTGTCACGACCAGCCCTCGCGTCCGCGCGCCAGCAGCCACAGGAAAAACGGCGCGCCGAGCACGGCCGTGAGGATGCCGAGCGGCACTTCAATGTGTGCCATGGTGCGGGCCAGGGTGTCGACGAGCAGCAGGTAGCTCGCGCCCATCAACATAGCGGTAGGCAGCACGCGATCGAAGCTCGGACCGACGATCATGCGTGCTAGGTGCGGCATGACGAGTCCGATCCAGCCGATCACGCCTGAGATGGCGACCACGCTGGCGGTGATGAGAGTGGCGGCGGCGATGACCGTGCCGCGCAGCACCTCGACGTTGACGCCGAGGGCTTTGGCCTCCTCGTCGCCGAGGGACAGCACGTTGATGCGCCAGCGCATCAGCACCAGCGGGACCAGCCCGATCAGCACCAGAGGGCCTGCAAGCAGGAATTCGCCGCTGCGCAGGCTGGCAAGGCTGCCGAGCAGCCAGAAGGTGATGGCCGGCAGCTGGTCGTAGGGATCGCCGAGGATCTTGAAGAGCGAGATTGACGCGCCAGCGAGCGAGCCGACCACCACGCCGGCCAGGACCAGGACGAGGATGGTATCGCGGCCGCGGACGAGGCCGGCGATGGCGTAGACCAGCGTCACCGTCGCAAGGCCGACGGCGAACGCAAGGAGCTGGATGGCGAGAACGGGCATGGACAGGAAGATGCCGATGACGGCGCCGAGGCCGGCGCCGGTCGACACGCCGAGGATATCAGGCGATACGAGCGGGTTGCGGAACAGGCTCTGATAGGCGGCACCGGCCGCGGCCAGGGCGCAGCCAACCAGCGCCGCAGCGGCCACGCGCGGAAGGCGTACGCCGAACAGCAC
>JAFMSC010000171.1 GCA_017353825.1 Hyphomicrobiaceae bacterium
GTCATCGTCGGCAGCGACCTGGTGATCGCCGGCACGCGTGTGTTGCCGCGCGAGCTCAACATTGCGGTCATCCATCGCCTGGAGCTGCCCCAGGGGCGCTTCGAGCGGCGCGTGCGGCTCCCCGCCGGCACCTACCGGCAGCCGCGCCGGGCGGCGGTCAATGGCTGTCTGCTGATCAGGCTCGAGAAGGCGGAGGCGGCCCATGGCTGAGGACGACGCCGTCGCCGCAGCCCAGTCTGCAGCCCAGTCGGCAGCCGACGAGCCCGGCGCGGCTTCGCCCCGCTACCCCGCGCCGCCCTCCGATGCGCTCATCATCGTGCCGGTCCGCGCCACCGTTCTGTTCCCAGGGCTAGTACTGCCCATCACCGTCGGCCGACCGATCTCGATCGCGGCGGCGCAGCAGGCCATGCGGGAGCAGCGCGAGCTCGGCTTGCTCATGCAGCGCAATCCCGACGTGGCCGAGCCCGCACCCGCCGATATGTATCGGGTTGGCTGCATTGCCAACCTCATGCGCTACGTCACAGCTCAGGACGGCTCGCACCACCTCGCATGCCAGGGCGAGCAGCGCTTCCAGGTATTGGAGTTCCTTCACGGCTGGCCGTTCCTTCTGGCGCGTGTGGCGCGCATTCCCGAACCCGACTCGGCTAGCCCCGAGATCGAGGCGCGCTTCCTCAGTCTCAAGCAGCAGGCCATCGAGGCCCTGCAGCTCCTGCCGCAGGCGCCGCCGGAACTGATCACCGCCATCCAGTCGGTCACCGCGCCGGCCCAGCTCGCCGACCTCGCCGCCGCCTACATGGACCTGAAGCCCGAGGAGAAGCAGGACGTCCTGGAGACCCTCAGCGTGGTCGAGCGCATGGATAAGGTGGCGCACCTGCTCGGCAAGCGCATCGAGGTGCTGCGCCTGTCGCGGGAGATCGGGCAGCGCACCAGGGCCGCCCTCGACGAGCGCCAGCGCGAGGTGCTGCTGCGCGAGCAGATGGCCGCCATCCGGCGAGAGCTGGGCGAGGGCGAGGAGGGCAAGGCGGAGATCGCCGAGCTCACCGACGCGATCACCAAGGCCCGGATGCCAAGGGAGGTCGAGGACCAGGCACGCAAGGAGCTGCGCCGGCTGGAGCGCATGCCCGAGGCCTCGGCCGAGCACGGCATGGTGCGCAGCTACCTCGACTGGCTGATCGAGCTGCCGTGGGCGCTGCCCGAGGAGCAACCCATCGACATCGACGAGGCGCGCCGCATCCTCGATGAAGACCACTACGGCCTCGACAAGATCAAACGGCGCATTATCGAATATCTCGCCGTGCGCAAACTGGCCCCCCACGGCAAGGCGCCGATCCTGTGCCTGGTGGGGCCGCCGGGCGTGGGCAAGACCTCGCTCGGCCAGTCCATCGCCCGCGCCATGCGGCGGAAGTTCGTGCGTGTGAGCCTCGGCGGGGTGCACGACGAGGCCGAGATCCGCGGCCACCGGCGCACCTATATCGGTGCACTGCCCGGCAACATCATCCAGGCCATCCGCAAGGCCGGGACGCGCGACTGCGTGATGATGCTCGACGAGATCGACAAGGTGGGCGCCAGCATCCAGGGCGACCCCAGCGCCGCGCTCCTGGAGGTGCTGGACCCCGAGCAGAACAACAGCTTCCGCGACAACTACCTGGCCGTGCCGTTTGACCTGAGCCGGGTGGTGTTCATCACCACGGCAAACGTGCTCGACACCGTCCCGGGCCCTTTGCGCGACCGCATGGAAGTGATCGTGCTGTCGGGCTACACGGCCGCCGAGAAGCTGGAGATCGCACGGCGCTACTTGGTGAAGCGCCAGCTCGAAGCCAACGGGCTGAAGCCGGAGCAGGCGGAGATCACCGACGCGGCGCTCAGCGCCATCATCCAGGACTACACGCGCGAGGCCGGCGTGCGCAACCTGGAGCGGGAGATCGGCCAGGCTCTGCGCCGCGCAGCCGTGCGAATCGCGGAAGGGCAGCCAGGCCCCATCCGCATCGATGCGGTCGACCTCGCCCCCATCCTGGGGCCGCGGCAGTTCGAGAGCGAGGCGGCGATGCGCACAAGCGTGCCTGGCGTCGCCACGGGGCTCGCCTGGACGCCCGTGGGCGGCGACATCCTGTTCATCGAGGCGACACGCACGCCGGGCGGAGACAAGCTGATCCTCACGGGCCAGCTCGGCGAGGTGATGCGCGAGAGCGCGCAGGCGGCACTGAGCGTGGTCAAGAACCGCGCCGCGGCGCTGGGCATCGACCCCACGCGCTTCGAGGGGAGCGACATCCACGTGCACGTGCCGGCGGGCGCCATCCCCAAGGACGGGCCCAGCGCCGGCGTCGCTATGTTCATGGCCTTGGTGTCGCTGATGTCCGACCGAACGGTGGCGAGCGA
Source organism: Hyphomicrobiaceae bacterium (assembly GCA_017353825.1). Lineage (GTDB taxonomy): Bacteria > Pseudomonadota > Alphaproteobacteria > Rhizobiales > Hyphomicrobiaceae > AWTP1-13. The sequence continues at coordinate 2,377 of JAFMSC010000171.1, forward strand.
CACCGCTATGACCGGCGAGATCAGCCTGCGCGGGCTCGTCCTGCCGGTGGGCGGCATCAAGGAGAAGGTGGTGGCTGCCGCCCGAGCCGGCATCGCTCGCGTGCTGCTCCCCGCCCGCAACCGCAAGGACTTCGAGGACATCCCCGACGAGGTGCGCAAGGCCATGCGCTTCGTCTGGCTGGAGACGGTGGACGACGCCGTGCTCGCCGCCCTGGAGCCGCGGAGGGCGGAGCCCACAGGCCAGACGCTGCCGGCGCACGCCGCCTCGGACGGGTAGGCATATCGCACCCGGCCACGCCATACCCCGAGCCAAGAGTTCTCACCCGCGGTATGCTTGCGTTGGAATTTTGCAAGCATCCTGGAGGGACAAAGTCGCCAGCCGCGAGCGCCAGCCCCTAGCATTCGGCTGGCGCCGCCAGCCGTTTCACGGCTTTCTTCCAACGAGGAACGGCCGCGCGTCCCTACCGCGCGACGCATGGCGGGCGCGCTCAACGATCTCAAATCCCACCGCCGCCATCTCGCGCTCCAGGTCTTCCGCGGACAAGTATGCGACATAGGGCGCCTTACCGACGAACTGCATCACGGGCACGGCTGCGCGGACAAGCGGGTTCATTTCCTTGAGGCACGGCGTCTTGGAAATGAACAGCCCACCAGGCTTCAAAAGCCGATAGACACCCCTTAAGGCCGCCTCCCGCGCGGCCACCAGATGCATGACATTGAAGCTGAAAGCCACATCGAAGCTTCCGTCAGACCACGGCGCCGCGTCGGGCGTTGCAACCGCGAACGTGACGTTGGTGGTGCCTTCGGCTTCCGCCCTTTCGCGTGCGATTGCGATCATCTCGCTCGAGATGTCGGTCGCTACGATGCGCGCGACGGAGGGCGCGAGTTTGAGCGCCGTCGTTCCTGTTCCGCATCCAAACTCGAACGCCGTGTCGTCACCCTTGAGATAATGCCGCGTGCGTTCAAGCGTCCGCTCATAGCCCGCCGCGTCCGCGACTGGGTCGGCGGCGTATTTGCGGGCGACACGGTCCCAGAAGCGCGCATCGTTGGCGATGCAGATCATGGCGGTCCCTCCTCTGTGCCGCCGCTGTAGCATATGCATAGGGATTTGAAATTGCGGATATCCGTCGAAGGCATATGCAGATTTGCATGGTGAACATCGACTGGAACCGGGCCCCACGCTTTCCTCGCCACGGTCGGGGCCGGATCGGCCTCTGGTTCCGCCGGCGCTTGGGCTCACTCAGCCCGACGTCGAAGCAGAGGCAATGACGGATTGTGGTACGCCGGCCAAACCTATGCGGGATGCCCCGCCGTGGGCAAGGGCCCAACGGTCTGCCACCAAGGAAGCACGCGCTCGTATCCCAGGAAAACGCCGCCGTGGGATGCGCAGGCAACCGGCGCAAAGCCACGACAGCGCCGGCCGGGCCGCACCTGGCTCTTCACGATCGGCCTTCCGCCAGGCAGCGACCACGGAGGGTCGGCGACGAGCACCGCGATCTTGTCAGTGTAGGGATGCCGACCGTCCTATGGATGAATGACGCCGCTCTGCTCGCTCACCAGAAAGCGCTCCTTGCGGGCGAGGAAATCCCCAACCACTTCGGCGACCGCTTCCGGCCGGTCGAGATCGACCCGATGGGCGGCGTCATAGATCAGCATAAGATGCGCGTTGCCGTAATGCTGCCGGTAGCAGCGCGCCATCTCCGGTGGGGTGAGCCGGTCTTCGGTCCCGAAGACCACGAGGGTCGGAACGGAGAGGCCGGGCAGCTTCTCCTCGAGCGCGGGATCGCGCGGCGGGCCGATGAGCCGGCGCACCAGCGTCTCCTGCTTTGAGTCCACCTCCGGATTGCTCAGGGTCACCGGGAACCGCTCGGGATGGGCATGCATGAGCTTATGCCGGTCCTCCGGCGTCGCCATGGGTGGGCGCTCGGCGGGACGGAAGACGGCCGGCGAGATGAGGATGAGGGATTGCAGCTTTTCCCCTTCCTGCAGCGCCATATAGGTCGCGAGCTTGCCGCCGAAGGACGTGCCCATGAGGTTGTAGGCGGTGATGCCGAGCGCAGCCACCGCGGCGCAGAGGCTGCCCGCAAGCTCGGCCATGTCGCGGCTGCGCTCGTTTGCCTTCGAGGTGCCGAACCCGGGCGTCTCGAAGGCGATCACGCGCCAGGTGCGCGCCAGGATCTCGTGCATTCTCGATAGACGCAGGCCGCCGGCGCCATGCATGCAGATCAAGGCGTGGGCGCCGCCCGATTGCGGACCGGCCTCCAGGTAGCGGATCGTGAAGCCGTCCGCCTCCAGCTTGCGCTCGAGAAAGGCGGAGGATGCGTTCCGTTCGGCCATCTGGTCAGCCATGGGCGTGTTCCTCAATTCTCGTGCAGGCGCGGCAGCAGCTTGGTGCCGAACACCTCGATGGAGCGCCTGGTACGGTCGGCGATGGGGACGGTCGGGAACAGGTCGAGGATGCCGGCGCCCACCTCGTCCCTGACGCGGCAGATCTGCCTCCATACCGTTTCCGGGCTGCCCAGCAGGATCTGGCCCTTCTCCACGCGCTCAGCCGCGTCGCGCGGTGCCACTCGGTCCCTCTGCTCCTCCGCGGCCTTGCCGAAATAGCCGGAGGCCATGGCTCCCGCCAGCACCGCCTTGTTGGACATGGTGAGCCCTACATGGGGCTTGTCCCCGCCCGACTCCACCATGTCCGCCATGGCCTGCTCGTCCGTCTCGGCGACGTGGAACCCCATACGATAGATCACTTGGTCGGGGTCGGGCTGCCAGCCGAGCTTGCCCGCCTCTTCCCGGTAGAATCTCGCCGCCTGCGATGCCAGCGGCACGGTGGTGAAGGCGAGCCCCAGACCGAGGCGGTTGCGGGCTGCCATGGCACCTGATTCCGGGCTGGAGCCGGACATGTAGAGTGCGGGGTGCGGCGCCTGCACCACCCGTGGCCAGACCGCGACCGAGCGGTACTGATAGTATCGGCCCTGCCAGCCGAAGGGTTCAGGTTCGCTCCAGGCGCGGCGTATCAACGCCAGCGCCTCCTCGAACCTGTCGCGCGATTCCGCCGGGTTGATGTTGTAGGTGACATATTCGTTCGGGGTGCCGCGCAAGAGCCCGGCAATGACCCGACCGCCCGTGAGATTGTCCAGCATGGCGTATTCCTCCGCCACTCGGATTGGGTTGAGGACCGGCACGATCGGGCCGAGCAGGGCGATCTTCGCACGCTTCACCACCTGGGTCAGGGCGCCGGCCAGCACCATGGGATTGGGGGTGAGGGAAAAACCCGCGTAATGATGCTCTGCCACAGTGACCCAGTCGAACCCGAGCTGGTCGGCGAGCCGCAGGTTTTCCAAGGCGTCGAGCATCGAGCGCTGCCCGATCTCCAGATCATAGGCGCTGGGCGCCACCGGCCAACCGCTCGGGGAGGGGCCGCCATAGCGTATGGGATTGAAGAGAGCCGCCTTCATGGGAGTCCCCTCGGCTTTGTCGCGCAATCAACCGCACAATAGAGATTTCCAGGGTCAGACCAACCGGCTTGTAAGTAGCCGGGGAGGGCGAGCCTGCGGGGCAGGCATGCCGAATGGCAGGGCAGGGGAGACGCCATGGAAGCGCGCAAATCTCGGCCGATCGGGGCTCTGCGTATCGGCGAGGGGATAGACATCGGCGGTCTCGAAGACGCTGATGCCGAGATCGAGCGCCGCGTTTACGACGCGTAAGGCGCGGCATGGTCGAGCCGGCCGGCCAGGTTGTTGCAACCCAGTCCCGCCGCCTCCATGATGTAGCGGCGGCGGCCGCCCTTGACGCCACTGGTGGAGACGAGCCTGCGCAATCTCCGCACCGACGACATTGACCTCTATCAGATGCATCGGCCGGACCCGCTGACGACGACCGAGGAGACGGTGAGGGCGCTCGATGACCTCGGCAAGAGCGGCATGTCGGAGCCGTATCTCGCCGAGGCGCTGGGCGAGCGGCGCAAGGACGTGATCGTTGCGACCAAGTTCGCTCGTCCGCGCAACCGGTCGGCCCACGCGGTTCCCGCCCAACTTTGCCTGAATGCGGTCTTGCCACTGGTGAGGCGGCCTCGACAGGACAAGCGCAACAATCAGGAGCGTTGCGACGGTGCGCAGACGGGGGCGATTGGACCGAGAAAGGGGAGCCTCATCCCTTGTAAGCGCCCGAGCAGACGACACACGCACAACGAATGGTAGCGATAACCGGCACCAATAGGAGGGAGGGAAACATGTTGCCGACAAGGATGCGCGGTGCGGCCTTCGCCTTCCTCGGCCTGGCCATTGGGATGAACCCCCTTGCAACCCACGCACAGGACATGGAGGTGATCATCGCCCTTCCGGCGCCAACGCTCACCTTTACTTCGCACTTCGTCGCCGAGGACGGCGGTTTCTTCGAGAAGGAGGGCGTCAAGGTCCAAACCCGCAATCTCGTGGGCGTAGCTGCGACCAACGCCATGCTGGCGGGAAGCGTGGACTTCACGCATGGCTCCGGCCCCACGTTCCTCCGCGCCGCGTCCCAGGGCCAGAGGGTACTCGCGATCGCCAATGTCGTGGACAAGTTGATGGTAGAGACCGTACTGCGCAAGGACGTCGCCGAACGGCTCGGGATCACCGAGAAGACGCCGATCACCGAGCGGGCGCATAAGCTCAAGGGACTTACCATCGCCATTCAGGGCGTCGGTAGCATCATCCATGCCTGGACGCGCCTTCTCGCCGACAAGGGCGGGCTCGACATCGAGAACGACGTCCGCATCACGCCGATGGACCCGCCGGCCATGCTGCCGGCCCTCGCCAGCAAGGCGATCGACGGCTACTCGACCGCGATGCCCTTCACGACCCAGGCCGTGCTTCAGGGGCAGGCCGTCATGCTCGCGAGCGGCGTCTCAGACGTGCCTGACGTGCTCCCGATCGCTTACAACCTCATCTATACGCGGGCAGGGGTCTGCGAGCAAAAGCGCGAGATGTGCCGGCGCGTCGCCCGCGCCTATGCGGGCGCCGCACGAATGATCCAGGAGCGACCGGACGAGGTCTTCGAGACGATCCTGGCCAAGCGCTTCGCGAAGATCGATCCGGACCTGCTCAGGGCGGCCTGGAAGCTAACCAAGGCCGCGCACGCCAGGGACATCCGCGTCACGAACGAGCAACTCGACAATTCCCAGAAGATCAGCATCTACGCCAAGCTGCTGGAGCCGAAGGATGTCGTGAAGAACTACGCCGGGCTCTTTACGGACGAGTTCGTGAAGTGAATTGCGAGCGCAATGTAAGCGGGTCCGGCGGCGTAGGCTCCTGCGCCGGCGCCACCATCCCATTGATTGGCTATCCCCCTCACGCGAGAATGAGCGGGCAAGCAACCGGACGAGGCGTGGATGGGGTGTATCGTCATCGTCATTTCGAGATTCAGCGGGGAACCCCTGTCGTGGCGCCGCTCTCAGACCTCACCCGCTCCCCCTCTCCGAGCAAAGCGCGCGAAAGCTATCGGTTGAACATCCCGCGGCTGTGAGCAACGCTGAGCCGAGACCTCCAAACCGCGAATGGGTCAACGCGACAATGCCGGTTGGGCACAGTTCGGAGCAAACCTGCCAATGGCCCAACCTACCGTCGAAGCCATTGTCGACGGTCCTGATGCAAGGTGAGATCTTAAGGGCCTAGGCGCCATTCGTGCCAGCCGGCCTAGTCGGTCCCACTCGCCTTCTTGCGGTCCTCTCGGTCCTGCTTCTCTGCCTCGTTCCAGCGAGT
>JAFMSC010000172.1 GCA_017353825.1 Hyphomicrobiaceae bacterium
CCTGGCGGCGTCGCGGCAGCCGCCGTGGCGCTGCCGGCCTCGTGGGTGGCACAGGTGACCGCCAAGGCCGTAGCCAGCGCAACGAGCGCCAAGGCTGCCGCCCTCGCCGGGGCTCCCCGGAGCAGGCCGCAGGCGCTGAGGCGGGCTGCGAAGCTTTGCCGACACACGGGGGCAAACTCAGCCTCTGGGACCAAGGTATCCCGCAAAGCTACCGGTTGCGCACCCGCGGGCCGATCAGGACAAGCCCGGAAATGGTCCAGGTCGAGTGAGGGGCCAGGGCTCGGAGACCTGCCTCGCTGGCGTCGAGTGCCGGGATGGGGCGTCGGCGGTCAGGTTCGTTCGCTCGGCCATGAACCAGCAAACCTCAAACCTGGCCCCCCGAGCACTGAAACCGTGAGCCCGAAACCCTGAACCTGAAACCCTGAACCCGAAACCTCAAACCTCGCCCCTGAGCCGGAAAGCTTGAGCCCGAAGCCTTGACCAATGAAACCTAGCCCCTATGCCTCGATGATCTTGTTGCGGATGGCGTAGCGGACAAGCGCGGCCGCGGAGGTGAGATTGAGCTTGCGCATGGCCGCGGCACGGTGCGTCTCCACCGTCTTGACGCTGATGTTCAGGATATTGGCGATCTGCTTGTTGCTATTGCCCTCGGCAATCAGCTGGATGACGCCGCGCTCGCGCGAGCTGAGCACATTCTCGGCCGTGCCCGCCTTCGTAAGATAGGATTCAAGCAAGGTCTCCGACACTTTCGCAGTAAAAAACGGCCGGTGCACCGAAAGGGATTCGATGGCGGCGATCAGGGAATGCTTGGCGTCCGACTTGAGCAGGTAGCCGCGCGCCCCGGCCTTGAGAAGGTCATAGATCAGCTTCTCGTTGTCATGCATTGTGAAGATCAGTACTTCCACGGTAGGCACGCGCGCTCGGATCTGACGCGTGGCCTCGACGCCGTTGACCAGCGGCAGCGCGTAGTCGAGCACCGCCACTTCGGGCTTGAGCTCGATGGCCTTGCGGATCGCCTCCTTGCCGTCGGCAGCCTCGCCCACCACCTCCCATCGCGGCTGCGCCTCGAGGATGGAGCGCAAGCCTGACCGGACCACCTCGTGATCGTCGGCAATCAAGATGCGCGTCATGGGCCACTCTGCAATGCGTCAGCCATCTCCGACGGCGTGTGAGCCTACATACTTGCCCCCGATTTGAAATCGGCAGTTTTCCGGAAGCTTAAGAGCGCAGGCGTCAGGGCCTCTGGGTCTCACCCCCTCCGTTGCTGAGGCGGGCCGCCCGTGTCGGAGCAGAGGGTCCGACCGAAAAAAAACAAGACCGCGCCCCGACCAGTAAGAATGTCGGGGCGCGGTCAGTTGGCAGGGAAGGGCACGGGGGAGGACGCCCTTTTGGCCCCTCGAGGGAAGGAGGAGGCACCCTGCAGACCCCACCTTCCAAAATTATTCGAACGCGCAACATCGGCAAAACTACCGGTATTGCGAGGGCGAAATGCTGATCAACCCGGTTTTCGGGGCGAGCCCCGCGTCGGCCGCGATTTCAAGCGGCGGTCTCGGTCGTGAACAATAGCCCTCTCATTAACCTTAAGCGCCAAGCATGGACGGCACTTTGCGGATGCCACCCATTGGGGTTCAGGAGCCTCAACAATTCCGAGGCATAGGGAGTCTTGGCCGGCAATTTAAGTGAGCTCCCCAATTTTCGTATTGCCCGTCGTGGGCGACGCTGTTCGCCAGGGTCTTCAGACCGACGCAGGCCGAAGGGAGGGGTATGTGCGAGCCTTTCACCATGCTGGCGCGCGCAAGGCCATCGCTTTGGGCATCGCGTCGGGAGGGAGCGCGATTGAGCGCCAGTCCCATGATCGCCAGTCCCATGGGCACTGCGACCCTGCGCTCCGAATGTAGAAAGGAACCCCGGTAATGACTGACAATATCGTATCGGCCATTTCGCGCTTCCTGACCCCAGAGCTGATCGGCAAGATGGCATCGGTCTCCGGGCTCGATCGAAGCACGACGCAAAGCGCTGTCGGCGCCAGCATGCCGGCGATCCTGAACGGGTTCGCGGACCTGGCCGCCAAGCCGGGCGGCGCGCGGCAGATCGCCGACGCCATTGCGGAGCAGCCCGCAGGCATGCTGTCGAACCTGGCCCAGACGCTGGGCAGCTCCAGCATGTCGGCAGAGAAGGGCACCGGCCTCCTCTCGTCTTTATTGGGCGGAGGCGTGCTCAATACCCTCGTCTCGACGCTGAGCCGGTTCGTCGGCATCGGCGAAGGCTCGACCCGTACGCTGATGGGGCTTCTGGTGCCCGTGATCCTTGGCGTCCTCGGCCGCGAGCAACGTGCGGCCGGGCTGGAGACGGGTGGCCTGGCGCGCATGCTCACGGGCCAGCGCGAGCAGATCAACGCGGCGATGCCAGCAGGCCTGTCCGATCTCATCAGCTCCAGGGTGCGCGCGCAGGAAGGCGCCGAGGGCGTTCGTCCCGAGACGCGAACCAGCTACGAGGCCACGGAAGGCTATCGGGCCAGCGCATCCCCGGGCACCCGCCGGCCGCTGGAGACGAGCGAGCCGGGATCGAACTGGAACTGGGCGTACTGGCTGCTGCCCCTCCTCGCCCTGGGCGGCCTGCTCTGGTACCTGCTGCCCGGCACCCAGACCGGGACCGAGCACACGGCCACGGCACCGACCACGGAGCAAAGGCCTGGCACGCAGGCCACGACCCCGAGCGGCACCACCCCCACGCCCGGCGGTCAGGGCGCTCAGAGCTCGACACAGGGCCAGATCACGTACTTCACCAAGCCCGCGTCCGACTGGGTCCCGGTCGCCACCTACTACAACCAGGACATCTTTAACAAGAACGGCGAGAAGATCGGCTCGGTCAAGGACCTGCTGGTCACGCCCGATGGCCGCATTCACGCCGCCGTCCTCAACGTCGGCAGCTTTCTCGGGCTGGGCGACCGCAACGTGGCGGTGCCGCTCTCCGCCGTCGAGATCGACCGCCGTCCCGACGGCGCCCGCATCACCATCGACGTGGCCAAGGACACCCTGCAGAACGCGCCCGCGTTCGAACCTGGCAGCGACCGGCTGCGCTTGCGGCAGCAGCAGTAGGCCCACCCGCCTTCCGGCGGCGGCCGGTTCCGAGTGCCACCGCCGCCATCCCACCAAAGCCTGAGGTGCGCCAAACAACGCCCTCGGCGACCAATGCGGGAAACAGCGCAAGGCGCGGCGAGGCCCAATAAGCCCACCGCGATGGGGTAGGTGTCTGGAGCGTTGTGGAGGGCCGCATGCTGGTCGCCCTGACCAAGGCGGGGCTGATCTTCCTCGCCGGCCATATCGTCTTCGTCATGCTCGCGATGTTCTTCGCCGGGTAAGGTATCAGACCTCGCGGGGATCCCGCGGGGTCTGACACCTGGCTCCGGAGCTGGTGCGCAGCCCTGGCTCCGCCACGCTTGGGCAAGGGTGCCGGGTGGCCGAGGAGGGTTGGCACCATTAGGCGCCATCAGCGCGTCAGGCTGCTCCCGGAGGACGCCGTTGCCTGGCATGGGCGGAGGGGAGCACGGCCGAGGAGCTCGGCGAGCCCCGCACCGTTGCTGGCATCGGCCAGGAAGGCGATCGGCCTGCGGTCGTCCTGGCCGAAATGCGGGACCGAGCAGGCCGAGGCGAGCACCGCCTCCGCCTGGGCCCAGAGGGTCCGCACCGTCTCCTTGACTTCGGGCCGCTGCAGGTTCGCCCACGTGCCCGGCTCAGACTGGCGCGCCGTGTCCACGTAGCTCATGACGAAGGACATGAGCGACGCGAGGCCATCGCGATGGCCCACTTCGCCGTCGGCGGGCTTGCGCAGGGAGGCGAGCTTCACAGCCGAGTTGAGGTCGTGGCTGTAGGCGTTGAGCTCGTCCAGCAGGAACCGGAAATCCTCGTTCGACGTGGCCGAGCCGCGCTTGAGGTAGCTCTGCACGTAGACGTCGCCGGCGCTGAAATGACGAGCGATGGCGCGCGGCGGAAAAAAGCGCAGGTCCTCGGTCGCGCGCGCAGCGATGCCGCCGTTGATGAGCGGGTAGGCGTTCTTCTCGCTGGTGAGCAGATGCACCGACTCGTGCACGGCGGTGGCGAGGCCGAGCACCACGTCCTCGCAGGTCAGGAAGCGCAGGAAGTGCCGCTTGTCGCCGATCTGATCGTAGATCGCGCGTCCCTGGGGCGAGAGGCGCTGCAGGTCACGGAGTGCCTGTGGCTGGCAGTCCGTGCGGGCAGCCATCGCGGCCGACGAGCCCACAATGGCGAGCAGGGCCGCGGCAGCGGCCCCAAGGGCTTTGCGCATTTGGAATTCCCCACGTGTTGTTTTCGTGTGTTGTTTTCGTTCTTTGCCCGCGCCGGCTCGGCAGCTGGGCGGCTGACCTTGTTCTTAGGAAGGCCTCCCGGCGGCCAAAAGGGGGCAAAGGCGCGCGCCAGGTGCGGCATTTTCTCAAATCATACCAGCATCTTTCTCGGCTTTGCTTAGGGGATCATCTGATTGCATGCACTAAGACTCTGTTCAGTATCCTCATTCCCGGTGAAAGCAGCGTTCGGCGTAGCTTGGAGAATCGGAAGATGAGGACATATCTGAAAGGACTGTGCGGCGCAGCGGCGCTGGCGGTGGCGGCATCGCTGGCGATGCAGGCCCCCGCAGAGGCTCAGGGCCAGGGCCGGTGCGTGAGCTGCGGCAAAGCGCCCATCACGAGGACCAACACGGTCTACAGGTATCGGACCGTGAACCGGGTGCAGAACGTGACCCGCTTCAGGGACCTCAATCGTACCCGCTACCAGCGACATGTTACGCGCGTGGTCAACGTCACGCGGGTGCAGCCAATCCGGCGGGTCAACCTTGTCACGCGTGTGCACAACCGCACGGTGATCCTGCGTCAAACCCAGAACGTCGCGCAGACGACCTCGCTGCCGACGCGCACACTGACCACCGGCAGCACCGTTCAAATCAACCACGCTCCAACCTTCGGAACCTGCTGCCGCTAGGGCCGGAGCCGAGGCGCCGGCATGCGGCGCGCTGCCGAGAGGAGGCGCGCCCGCGTTCGGGGCCGTTTGGTGCTGGCCCGGCAGCGCCACCGCCAGTGCAAGGCAATGCCGGTGTCCCTGGGAGCCGGCATTGCCGCGTCGGGAGCAGTCCCGGCCGCGACGGCCGCTGGCAGCCCGGATTGACGACAGCCGGCCGCCGGCGGGCGCTTGGGAACGGGGCCGGTCGCGCATATTGATGTCCTACCAAAAGGGGCGCTTGAAGACATGCGCTTCACCCGAGGTGTCATCGGCGAACGTTTGCTTCCCGCGGGCGCATAGCGGGCGCCGCCTCTGCCCGACGTCCAGGCGAATAGGAGGATGACCATGGCCGACCCCGCGACCAAATCCCCACTGCAGTACCTCGACAAGGCGACCGCGGCGCTGCGCGACTTGGGCGTGATGCCCGACAAGGCCGAGCCGGCTCCCATCAACGCGCTGCTCGAGAAGATTTCCGACCTCGACAAGGATAAGATTGCCCTCATCGCGCGCACGCTCGGCCAGGCGGAAGCGTTCAACGAGGTGGTGCGCGAGCAAACCTCCCAGATGCAGATCGGCGAGCGCTACCAGGAGATCACCAACGGCTTCAACTCCGTCCGCGACGACGCCAAGCGTCTCGTCGATCAGGTGTCCGACGGTAAGATCGACATCTTCGAGCGCGGCACCAACATGTGGATGAAGATCGCCCGCGGCGACATCGCCGACCGCTTTGAGAGGATCCGCAAGACCTATCTCGCGGTCACCAAGGAGACCAAGAACCAGATCGAGCGCGAGGGCAAGATCCTCGAGGCCTACCGCGACTATCGCGGCGCCCTCAAGCATGGCGAGGTGATGTCCCTGGAAGTCCTCCAGCAGGCCGAGGCCAAGCTCGAAGCAGCCCGCAAGGACCTGCAGACGGCGACCGACAAGGTGGCCAATTTCGCGGGCAACGACCCCGCCCAACGCGCCAAACTGGAGCTGGGGCGCGACGAAGAGCTGCGCCGCACCCAGGAGGAGGAGAAGCGCTACCAGATCGCCAAGGACCTCTCCGACAACATGACCATCTCCTACAATACCACCGAGGTGATCATGGCGCGACTGATGCAGACAACCTCGGCCAAGGAGCGCGTCTACGGCCAGGCTACCACGTTCTTTTCCACCAACGACAGTGTGCTGACGGCTCTCAAAGCCTCGTTCACCGGCATGTTCGGCCTGCACGAGTCCACCAAAACGCTCGATGCCATGAAGGAGGGCATGTCGAAGAGCCTGGAGACCCTGTCGGAGATCGGCGACAAGGTGCAGGAGGCGGCCGTGCGCTCGGGCTACGGCCCCACCATCAGGGCCGATGCGGTGAAGAAGCTGGTCGACAGCGTCATCAACTTCCAGGAGCGCTCCCGCGAGATCATCGCTGAGATGCGCAAGCTTTCGACGCAGAACTCGGCCGAGATCCGCGACGCCGTGGAGGAGGGCAAGAAGCGCATCGCCCGCCTTGCTGCCAACGCCCAGGACCTGCCGGCCGCCGCTTGAGGCCTGCATAGCGGCCCTTGGCCAGGACGAGGTGAGACTCGATGTGAGACTCAAGGTGCGCGATGGCCGCAACCGAGGCACCACCTGATGCGGGCTCTTCCGAGGTGGCCTCCAAGGAGAGGCCGCAGACGCTCGACGAGCTGATGATCGCCATGGACGTGGTGGACACCTTGCGCCACCGCGACGATCTGGTGCGCCGCGAGCTTGACGAGGAAGGCCGCGAAGCCGAGCTCATCGAGCGCCTGCGCAAGATCTACGGCGACCAGGGCATCAAGGTGCCCGACCGCGTGCTCCTCGACGGCGTCAAGGCGCTGAAAGAGAGCCGCTTCGTCTACACCCCGCCGCCGCCCGGCTGGAAGCGCACGATGCTCACCGCCTGGACGCGGCGCGGCCTCTACGGCCGGCGCACCGGGATCGGCGCCGCGGTGCTCGCCGCGGGCTTGGGCAGCTACTATCTCCTCAAGGTGCGCCCCGCCAGGCTCGCGGTGGAGCGGGCACGCATCGAGCTCACCGAGACCCTACCCAATGCCCTGCGCCAAGCGCACGCCAACGCCCTCGCCATCGCCACCGACCCGGCCGCCAAGGCCAAGGCCGACGCGCTTGCCGCCGACGGTGAGCGCGCGGTCCGCGACGGCAACCGCACGGCCGCCGCCAAGGCCAAGGGCGAGTTGTCCACCCTCGCCGACAATCTGGCGCGCGAGTACACCCTCACCATCGTCTCGCGGCCGGGCGAGAGCACGGCCGTGTGGCGCCGCCCGCCCGGTGCCAGCACGGCCCGCAACTACTACCTGATCGTAGAGGCGATCGCGCCAGATGGGAGCAAGCTGAGCCTGCCTGTGCGCAACGAAGAGACCGGCGAGACCAAGACCGTCAGCCGCTTCGGCGTGCGCGTGCCTGAGGAGGTCTATGAGCAGGTACGGCGCGACAAGAGCGACGACGGCATCGTTGCGAGGAACCGTCTTGGAATAAAGCGGCGCGGCACGCTCGAGATCGACTATCAGATGCCGGTGGCGGGCGGGTTCATTACCAAATGGTGAGGGTCAAGGGCCACCGGCCGCGCCGAGGCACGCCCGGTAACGATGCGCGAACTTCACCCTCCCCTCCCCCTTGCGGGGAGGACAGGTTGGGGGGATCAGAAGTGAGGTTTGGGGTTCCCCCCACCCCTAACCCCCAACCCCTCCCCACAAGGGGCGAGGGAATCGACGCGAGGCGCTGACCCATGTGGACCGGGCGGGAGACGCTAGGGTCGATTGAGAGCACCATCGGCAAGCTCTACCGGGAGGAGAGCCAGCTCGACACCTCCTTGCGCTCGGCCGTCGTCGAGACCGAGCGGCTGCGCAAGGAGCGCGCCGAGACGCTGCGCGAGCTAGCCCGCGTGAAGCTCGACGAGATGGCGGCCGGCCGCCTCGTCAGCAACCTCGACGCCGGGGAGCGGCGCGCGGTCAAGCTTCTCGACGACTACCGCCTGCGCATCACCGGCGTCACCGAGCGTCGCGACGGCCTCCTCAAGGACGTGGCGGGTGCCAAGGCGGCGCGCGACGCCGGCGCCAAGCTTGTCGAGGAGGCGCTGG
>JAFMSC010000535.1 GCA_017353825.1 Hyphomicrobiaceae bacterium
ATGAATATTCAGGGCGACGCCGTTCGGCGGGCACGGTGGCACTCCTCCATCATGACCAGCTCTTCGGTCCCGTCGTGGATATTGCGCGGCGCCCACGGCTGGCCGCGGCGCGCCATATCGACCGCCCGCGCAACGCCCTCGGCTTCCTCGACCGCAACATGCGCATCCAGCATCAGCTTGGCAGCCCGGAACGTCAGCGCTTCGGCCCGCTCACGCAGCGGATCGAGCCAATGGCCGCCCGCCGTCTCCGCGAGGAGTAGCTTCTGGCGCGCGCGGTGGGCGTCGGCCAACAGGTCATCAGCGGCGTGGCAAGCCGCTACAGCTCGGGCCAGCACGGGACGCAGCATCTCGTCCAGCATCCCAAGGGGCATACCGCCACTGCCGCCGAACTGATCAACAATGTATCGGGCGGCCTCTGCATCCACACGCGCCCGCAAATCATGCGGCGGGACGTCCAAGCCAAACGTCTCGACGGCCAACAACACCTCGCGCACGTCCGGCGCGAGCTCGCGTAGCAATTCCATCGTCGGCCGGACGCGTCGCTCGACCGGGAATCGCACCACATTCGCCAGTCCGGGCAACGTCTCAACTCTCATGCTGGTAGCTCCTTTCAGACGAAACCATAGCACAATTGGCCGCCCGACTCACGCTAATATGGACTCAGCCGCAAATGCGTCGCACGGAAAGAGTCCTTGCTACGCGCCATTGCCCGGCCTGTCTCTGTCCGCTCGTAGGCGGCGTAGCCTGACCTCGCCCGGCCGGCACTCGGCGGGCTTGTCCTGGCTGTCTCGGCCGACCGGCTTGCCGCGAATCGGCGCGGCGTCGCAACCTCGCGCTATGGCAACCATGAACACAGCACTGGTCCGCTTCTGGCACTTCCAGTGCCCCGAATGCGGGATCGGCGATCGAGAAATCGGCGCGCTCGCTGAAAGCCACGTCGTTTACTGTGAAGTCTGCCTCAATGAAGAAGGGCGGCACGTTCGCCTGAGGCTCTGGCCGGCTGAGGACTCTGCCGACGCGACCGAGGCGGCTTCGCGCGACCGCGCCGCCTGATCCGCGGGTCAGGCGCGACGCCGCCCCGGCGCCCTTTTCACCGGCTTAGCCGACTGAGTCTTTGCCGCCGCCGCCGCCTTCGGCTTACCGCGTGAACGCTTGGCCGCCTTCGGGGCCGTTTCATCTGGGCTTTGCCCGAGGCTCTGCTTGAGCGCAGCCATCAGATCAATAACGTTGCCGCGGTCCGGTTCCACCTCATCCTCGGCCAGTCCCTCGCCCTTGAGCTTGGCCTCGATCAGCGCCCGCAAGCGCGCCTCGTAGCGATCCTCGACATCCTTCGGGTCATACACCCCGGTCTGCCGGTCGATGAGCTGCCTCGCCAGCTGCACCATCTCCGGATCGCTCTTCATCTTCGCAATGGGGTCAAACACGTCGCCGGCACTGTTCAGGTCGCGCTCCTCATGCAGCGTATGCGCCACCAGGCCATCTCCCATCGGCATGATGGCTACGATGCGCTCGCGCCGGGCAATCACAACGTGCGTCAAGGCGACCGTGCCGCTCGCCGCGATCGCATCGCGCAGCACCGCAAACACGTCCTCGCCCGCATCGCCGTCCGGTGCGAGGTAATAGCTGGCGTCGAAATAGATCGGATCGAGCGTATCCGCCGGGACGAATTTCTCGACCGTCATCGTCGTCGAGCTCGGCACCCGCACACTGTCGATCTCCTCGTCGCTCAGCAGCAGGTAATGGTTCTTCTTGAACTCGTAGCCCTTCACGAGGTCGCGCCGCGCGACCTCCTCGTTGGTCTCCGCGTCCACGGTCAGCATACGAATGCGATGCCCGGTGGCTGGATTGATCAGGTTGAAGCGCAGCGTGCCGCGGTCGCGATGCGCGCTGTACAGCGCGACCGGACACGACACGAGCGCCAGCCGGAAATGCCCTCGCCAAATCGGCCGTTGCGCCATTCTCCTCCATCTCCTGTTGCCCCTGAAACACAGGCCATAACGCCGACACCGGACATAGGGTGGCGCGCAGCTTCGCCCAAGCTGAAAGCGTGGCACAGGACTCCTTGCACCGCCCCGCAGCGGGCGCGCCCACTTGAGGGCGCCGAGCCATGCGGGGGGCGGCACGGGGCGCACCATACCTGCTCGGGGAGACCTCGCAGGCGGCACGAAGCCTTCGGCGGGGCCATGGGGTGCAGGGCGAATCGCCCTTGCGGGCGGACCTGACGGTCCCTGGTCGTTCGCCCGCCCCCGGATGAGCCGTCGTAGTCCTGTTGACGAGAGATCGTTGCGGACACGCTCGCCCTGTCGGCAGATAAACCCGGGCGCGCGCGGCGGACCGGCGCACCGACGGGGCTCGGGTGATCACGATGGCGGGTTGCGAGCGGAGCCGCAGGAGGGCCACTCATCGGGCTCCTCTGCCGCCTCCGGATCCCGGATAGCCAGTTGGTTCCGGTCACGGCGGCGACGGCTCTCTCGGCCTGGTCGGGCGCAAGCGTCGCGAGGCCCCCGGCGGGGAGTCGCTTGGCGGCCTCGCCGGGGCAGGCTCCGCGGTCGCTCCCGGGGCTGCTCTCCGCGGCCACGCTGAATCATCTCTCCCGTCCAGCAGGCCCACAAACCCCAGGCCTGCGTCCCCTCCTCGAATTGGTGCGGATTCTAGGCCGGGCGGCGGCCGGCGAAGAAAGAGT
>JAFMSC010000536.1 GCA_017353825.1 Hyphomicrobiaceae bacterium
TCGTCGGACTGCTCGATCCGAAGATTTTCGCGCCCCTTAAGGCGTTGCACGCCTCCTCTGAGTTGTTGATCTGATTGCGCAACTTTTGTATTGGTGCCCCAGGAGGGACTCGAACCCCCACGTCCTCGCGGACATCAGATTTTGAGTCTGACGCGTCTACCGGTTCCGCCACTGGGGCCTGTGCGAACAGGATGGGAACGGCCGGCATTTATAGCCGTGCCACCCTATGCGTCAACGTGATGTCCGGCCCCGCCCATCACTCCGCCGCCGCCACCGCCTCGGCCAGGAAGCCGCCGGATTGGCGGGCCCAGAGGTCGGCGTAAACGCCGCCCTTCTGCAGCAGCGAGGCGTGGGTGCCTTCCTCGACGACGCGGCCCCTGTCCAGAATAACGAGGCGGTCCATCGCGGCGATAGTGGAGAGCCTGTGAGCAATGGCGATCACGGTCTTGCCGGCCATCAGGTTGTAGAGCTGCTCCTGGATCGCCGCCTCCGCCTCCGAGTCGAGCGCACTCGTGGCCTCGTCCAGCACCAGGATCGGCGCGTTCTTCAGGAGCACGCGCGCAATTGCGATGCGCTGGCGTTGGCCGCCCGACAGCTTCACGCCACGTTCACCCACGTGCGCGTCGTAGCCCTTGCGGTCGCGCAGGTCGAAAAGGCCCAGAATGAACTCGTGAGCCTGGGCCTTCCGGGCAGCGGCAACAGTGGCAGCCTCGCCAGCATCGGGACGGCCGTAGAGGATGTTGTCGCGCACCGAGCGGTGCAAGAGCGAGGTGTCCTGCGTCACCATGCCGATCTGCGCGCGCAGGCTGTCCTGGGTAACCGCGGCGATGTCCTGCCCGTCGATCAGGATGCGGCCCGATTCCAGGTCATAGAACCGAAGTAGCAGGTTGACGAGGGTCGACTTGCCCGCGCCGGACCGGCCAACCAGACCCACCTTCTCGCCCGCCCTGATGTGCAGCGACAGGTCATGGATCACCCCGCCCGGCCGCGCGGTGCCGGAGCCTACCGGCTGGCCATAGTGGAAGTTGACGTGCTCGAAGCGGATGTCGCCCTTTGTCACCTTCAGCGGTCGGCTGTCGGGCCTGTCCAGCACCTGATTCGGCCGCGAGATGGTCTCCATGCCCTCCTGCACCACGCCGATGTTCTCGAAGATGCCGGCCACCACCCACAGGATCCACCCGGACATGCCGATGATGCGCAGCACCAGGCTCACCACGGCGGCGATGGCGCCGATACTCACAACGTCCTCGGCCCACAGCCAAATGGCGGCGCCAGATGCCCCCACCATGAGGACGCCATTGAGCGAATAGAGCACCAGGTCCATCAGCGTCACGAGGCGCAGCGAGGCCTGCCACTTATCCACCTGCTCCAGCAGCGCGCCGCGCGCGTAGGCATCCTCGCGCTCGGCATGGGCGAAGAGCTTCACCGTGAGAATGTTGGTGTAGCTGTCAACGATGCGCCCGACCAGCATGGAGCGCGCCTCCGACGCGGCCGTGGAGCGCTGCTTGATGCGCGGCACGAACGCGATGAGCGCGACGATGTAAAGCGCAAGCCAGGCCACCAGCGGGATAAGCAGGCGCCAGTCAGCCGCGGCGAACACCACCGCGGCCCCCACCCACTGCACCGCCGCGTACCAGATGGCATCGATCACCTGCACCACCGAGTCGCGCAAAGCGGGCCCCGTCTGGATAATCTTGTTGGCCACGCGGCCGGCGAAGTCGTTCTGGAAGAAGCCAAGACTCTGGCGCAGCACGTAGCGGTGCGTGAGCCAGCGGATGCGGGTCGACACCGGCGCGGTAATGATCTGGTTCTTGATGAGTTCGTGAGCGGTGGAGACGACCGGCCGCGCGATCAGCGCGATGAAGGCCATCACCAGGAGCGTGGTGCCGTGCTCGGCGAAGAACTGAGCCGGCGTCTCGGCCCCTCTCATCATGTCGACCAGACGGCCGACGAAGGCCAGCAGCGCCACCTCGATCAGCGAGCCCGCCAGCCCCGCCGCCAGCAGGAGCGCGAAAGCCGGCCAGATCGGCTGCACGAAATGGATGTAGAAGGCGAGCAGCGTCTCGGGCGGGCGGCCGGGCGGCACGTCCGGAAAACAAGCAATGCGGTTTTCGAACCAGCGGAACATGGTGGAATCCTTCAAAACTGGCGAAGCTGGGCCAAAGACCCACGCGCAATCGCACGGTTTCTGGAGGGCTCAGGCCCTCGAGTCGTTCGCTTCGTCCTTGCACCCAATGTAAGGAGGAGGGGATTGACCTCGGCAGGGACGGCAGCGACGGCGGAAGGAAAGCTGGCAAACGCGCGCCGCAGGCCCCCATACGATCCTGAGAACCGAAATCTGCGGCCGCACGCGCAAACAAGCGCGGGGACCGTCAGCGGTCTAAGGAGGCGACGATCTCGATCATGGTGGACCCCCCGGGGGGACATTGTAGTGTGGACGGCGCTCATACCACGTCAGGGTGCGGCGCGCCAAGGCTCCGTCCCCGCACGCGCGGCGCGATAACGTCGATTTGTCCGAGGTAGTCTCCGAGGCAGCCCATGGCGACCACGAATCCTCTCGAAGAGCACAAGGAGCAGGCGCAGCGCTGGTTCGAAAGCCTGCGCGACGAGCTGTGCGCAGCCTTTGAGGCGCTTGAGGCGGCACTGCCACCAGTGGCTCCGCTGGGCGACAGGGCCCCCAGC
>JAFMSC010000537.1 GCA_017353825.1 Hyphomicrobiaceae bacterium
TACGCCGCGATCACGCCGGCGATGGCGCCCGACGCCCCCAGCACCGGCACCGGTGAGGATGCGTTGAACACCGCGTGCGTCACGCTCGCCGCCACCCCTGAGACCAGGTAGAGCGCGAGAAAACGGGCCGGCCCCAGCCGATCCTCCAGCGCCGGACCGAAGATATAGAGTGTCCACAGGTTCAAGATGATGTGCAGCCAGCCGCCGTGCAGGAACGTGTTGGTGAGAAACGGCCAAACATCGGTGGGTGACAGGCCGTTGTAGTCGCCCCAAGCTGGATAGAAGTAGCGACGCGGCACCAGTGCGTGTTGATAGAGGAACCACTGCTCCGCGGACTGGCTCAAGGTCAGCTGGTAGAGGAAAGCCGCCGCGTTGGCGGCCACGATCGCCCACACCACGACGGCCGGGCGGCTCTTGCTGACGCTGTCGCTGATCGGGAACAAGGGGACGCTCTGGTGTGTTCGCGACGGATTTGCGTTCGTTTCTCAGGTGCACAGGCGGGACCGCGGCGATCCGCCCGCGTTGAGCAATCCATGACATAGGAACGGGAGTCCACGGCGGCAAGCTTCACGCGCCCGTGACACCGAGGGCCGACGGGACCTCGCGAGTAGTGGCGATTGCGCCTATACTGGCTGCTTGGCGCGAGAGGTGCCCAATGCCAGAACAAGCCGCAGCGCAGACCCGCCTCGTCTACTTCGCCGATCCTATGTGCTCGTGGTGCTACGGCTTCTCGCCCGTCATCGCGGGGCTGGCCGAGCGCTTCGAGGACCGGCTCCCGCTGGACGTGGTGATGGGCGGCCTGCGCGCCGGCAACACCGAGCCCATGGGTGCCAAGGACAAGGAGTTCATCCGCAATGCCTGGACGCGCGTTGGCGCTGCCACCGGCCAGCCCTTCGACATGGACTTCTTCGACCGCGAGGGTTTCATCTACGACACTGAGCCTGCGTGCCGCGCGGTGGTGACGGCGCGCCGACTGATGCCGCGCATGGCGCTTCCGTTCATGGCGCGCATCCAGCAGGCGTTCTACGCCGAGAACCGCGACATGACGGCGGCCGATGAAATCGCCGGAGTGGCGGAGGAAGCGGGCTTCGACCGGGCGGAGTTCGGCGCCGCGTTCGGCTCGGCCCAGGCGCACAACGAGACGTTCCGGGATTTCCTCACCGCCCAGTCGCTCGGCATTCATGGGTTCCCGACGCTCATCGCCGGGAGCGAGGAGCGGGGCTATGCCCTGCTCACCAACGGCTACCGCCCGTTCGAGGAGCTGGCCGATCCCTTGGAGCGCTGGCTTGCCGCCGGCGCACCGGTGACGAAGGCCTAGTTCGAGCGGCAGCGGCTCAAGCAAGATGCTGGGTCTGCCGCCGGCTTCAAGCATGGTGCGCGCAGCCGCTACCCGTGTAGGTCCTTGACGGCCACGAAGAGGGCGGCACGATTGCGGCGAACGGGGGGACGAGGGCAGGCGCTTCACCCGCCCATCTCCTCACACGACCAAACCCAGGGAGACGCCCATGCCCACCAGATGCCTCACGAGATGCCTCATGCGACGCCTCGTGCGACGCCTCACGACACGATGCGCCCAAGCGGTCGGCGCCGTGCTCGCCGCGACAGTGGTATGGGCTGCCGCGCAGGCGGGTGGGATGCCCGTGGAGATCGCTGCCAGGGTCGCCGCGATCGGCCCGGTGATCGATCCGCCACAGACCGCCACGATCTATGCGCCGTTGCAGCAGACGGAGCCCTATCGGCGTGTCAAGGTCACGCGCGACATCAAGTTTGGGGCCGACGAGCGGCAGGCCCTCGATCTGTTCGTGCCGGACGGGCCGACGGCGGCGCTGCGCCCGGTGCTGATGTTCGTGCACGGCGGCGGCTTCCTGCGCGGCCAGCGGCGGGCGCCGGACAGCCCCTTCTACGACAACATCATGCTGTTCGCCGTGCACAACGGCATCGTCGGTGTCAACACCACCTATCGGTTGGCTCCCCAGCATCCCTGGCCCGCAGGCGCCGAGGACGTGGCCTCAGCCGTGCGCTGGGTTGGAGAGAATATCGCGGCATACGGCGGCGACCCCAAGCGGGTCTTTCTCATGGGACACTCGGCCGGCGCCGTGCATGTGGCGACCTATGTCGCACACCCAGGGTTGCGCGGGGAGAAGGACACCGGGCTCGCCGGCGCCATCCTCGTCTCTGGTCTCTACGACTTCACGGCGCGGGAGCCTGGCGATGGCGAGAAGGCGTATTTTGGTGTGGACACGTCCAAGTATGCGGAGCGCTCATCGCTGTCGGGCCTCGTTGCGGCACAACTTCCGCTGATGACCGTCCACGCGGAGCTCGACCCGCCGCCGTTCCAGGAGGACGCCAAGCAGCTCAACGAGGAACTGTGCAGGGCCGGCCGCTGCCCGCGCGCGGTGCGGCTTGCCAAGCACAGCCATATGTCGGAGACCTACGCGATCAACACGGACGACACGTCCTTGAGCGACGAGATCTTAGCGTTCGTGCGGGGCGAGAAATAGGCCGTGCCATCCCCGCCCGTCACCATGCCCTCCCGTCATCGTCCTCGCCAGCCATCATGAGGTCTCGGATCGTCTCGGCCGGCAAGGGGCCTCGACGTCCGGGGGATGACGGGCCTCTAGGCCAGCGTCTTGGCCTTAGCCTTGCCCCTGGGCGCGGGCTTGGAGGGCTCTTGCTGCAC
>JAFMSC010000173.1 GCA_017353825.1 Hyphomicrobiaceae bacterium
CGCGCGCCGGGCTGCACGCGGTAGTGTCCCGCCGTAACAATGCGCTCCCCGGGAGCCAAGCCCTGCTCCACCAGCGCCTGGCCATCGCCGATGCGGCCGACCTTGAGCTGGCGCAGCTCGGCCTTGCTGTCGCCTGTCACCACGTAAGCGAAGAGGCCGTTGGGGCCGCGCTGCACGGCGCTATCGGGTACCACCACGACGTTTTTCGCGGTGCTCACCAGGAGGCGCGTCGTCACCGACAGTCCCGGCCACAGCGCGTTGTCCTCGTTGGGGAAGCTGGCCTTGAGCTTGATGGTGCCGCTGGCCGGGTCCACTTGGTTGTCGACGAGCCGCAGGGTGCCTTCGCCGAGCCGGTTGGCTCCGTCCGAGCTGAGCGCCGTCACCTTCAGGGGCCCTTCCTTCAGCGCCTGGTTGATGCTGGGGAGCTGCTGCTCGGGTGCGGTGAAGATTACTGAGATCGGCTTGAGCTGCGTGATGGTGAGGATGCCGGCCTGGTCGGAGGCGTGCACGATGTTGCCCGGATCGATGAGGCGGAAGCCGGCGCGGCCGGTGAGCGGCGAACGGATCGTGGTGTAGGCGAGTTGCACCTTGGCGCTGTCGATGGCGGCTTGGTCGGCCTGCACCAGCGCGGTGAGGTTGGCGACCTGGGCGGTTCGCTGATCGAGCAGCTGTTGCGTGGACACGCCCTGCTTGGCAAGCGGGATCGTGCGCGCCAAGTCTTGCTTGGCATTGTTCAGGCTGGCCTGGTCCTGCGCCAGCTTGGCCACAGTCTGGTCGAGGGCCGCCTTGAACGGGGCAGGGTCAATCTGAACCAGGAGGTCGCCTTCCTTCAGCATCTGGCCCTCCTCGAAAGCGACCTTGACGACCTGCCCGTCGACGCGCGACCTGACCGTGACGGTGTTGGTGGCCTGCACGGTCCCCAACCCTGTGAGGACGACGGGGAAATCCTTCCTCTCCACCGTGGCGACCTGCACCGGAGCCGGTCTGGATCCTGAAGACGGGCCTGACGACTGGCCTGAAGATTGGCCTGGCCTGGAGGAGCCGTAGCGCTGCCAGACGCCGAGGCCGGTGTCGAGCACGACCACTGCCGCAAGTAGCCACAGGCAGGTCCGAAGCAGAGTCTTCGCCTTGGGATGTCGCCTTTCGGCTCGTTTCGGCACGAGTGCGATCCTGCAAACCAGGCGCCGCACGGCGAGCGTGATGCGCCCGGCTCGTTTCCGCTACGCGCACATAACGGCGGCGCTCGTGGCGCCCCGTCGTGCACCGCCGTGGACGGCGAAGTGTATGGCGGCTAGCTGGCTACTTCGCACCGACAGTTCGCGCTTCTTAAAGATTCGTAGTTAACATCAAGGCTTTGTGAACTGAAGGGCGTTCTGGACTGCGCGGCGGCGATGATCGGGGGCCAGATCCCCGTGGCCAGGCGCTGCAGCTTCAGTCTAGACTGAAATACCCGTTCACAGAGCTTTCCGCACGACCCTCCTGGTGCTGATGTCGCACTCGGTTGGCGCCCTGTCCGATCGGGGGCACAAAGACGGCCGGCAGCGGCCGGCCCGACTGGCCATCGCTGACGGCGTGAGTTAGGGAAGGTCCCACGTTGTTGCTTGTGCACAGGAGCAGGAGCAGGTTGATGCAGACGATTGAGACATCGCGCTTCGCGGGGCATGCCGTTGCAAGCGCCCGGGCTGCCCGCGCGCTCGCCCGCAAGCTGGCATGGGCCGCCCCGTGGGTGCTCGCCATTACATTGGTATGGAGGGTGCCCGAGTCGCGCGCGGAGTCGCTGTTCGACAGCCTGATAGGCTCTTGGTCCGGGCAGGGGCAGATCCGCTACGACAACGGGCAGTCTGAGGGTGTACGCTGTACGGCCTACTACACCGGGGGCGGCGACAAGCTGCGGCTGGCCATCCGATGCCGCAGCGCCACCACCGAGGTGGAGATCCGCGGGCAGCTGACGGCCGAGGGCCAGAAGCTCACCGGCACGTGGGAGGAGCGGACCTTCAATGCCTCCGGCGAGGCCAGCGGACGGGTCATCGGCGACAAGATGAGCCTGTCCGTGACCGGCGGCGGCTTCAAGGGTGTGATGTCCGTGAGCCACGTCGGCCCCAAACAGGTGGTGACCATCTCCACCGAGGGCATCCGGATGCGCAGCGTCAACGTCACCATGGGCAAGGGTTAGCGGTGGGCCGCCGTCGCCGCCGCCGCGGCGGCAACGATGCCGCGCCTGCAGCGTCCTGGCGTGCACGCTTGGGGGACCCACGCATGGCCCCCGGCGCCGCAATTCGGCCGCGGCCAAGCATCAGGGAGGGGCGCTTAGGCGGACCCATCTGACCGGAGGGAGCCTTGATCCTGGAGCCTCTGCTGAACGGCCGGGTCGTGAATGACCGCCTGGTGCTCGCCGCCGGCGGGGCGTGGACGGCGGCCAATGCGCGCCAGCTGGAGCGCCTGATCGAAGGCGCACGGGCCTCCGAAGCAGGCGCCCTATCGCTCGACCTGCGCGAGGTGCGCGCCCTCGACACCTATGGCGCGTGGCTGGTGGAGCGCTTGGTCCGCGATTGGCAGGCCCGGAACCTGGATGCCGAGATCACCGGCCTGCCGGAGCGCTATCGCACTCTGCTTGGAGGCATTCACACTGCCAACCGCGAAGCCCTCCCGGCCCCGAGCCGGGAGAGCCCGCTGGTGTCGGCGGTGGCGGGGTTGGGTCGTCGTGTGGCCGGGGCCGGGCATGGCCTCGTCCCTTTCCTCAACATGCTGGGCGCTCTGGGGACGGTGACGACGCGGGCGCTGGCGCGGCCCTACACCTTCCGGTTCACCTCCTTCGTACACCATCTCGACCGCGTCGGCCTTCAGGCGGTCCCTATCATCCTCCTCATCACCTTCCTGATCGGCGGCATCATCGCCCAGCAGGGCATCTTCCATTTCCGCAAGTTCGGCGCCGACGTCTATGTGGTGGACTTGGTCGGCATCCTGGTGCTGCGTGAGATTGGGGTGCTGATCGTCGCCATCATGGTGGCCGGCCGCTCGGGCAGCTCCTACACCGCCGAACTCGGCTCGATGAAGATGCGCGAGGAGATCGACGCCTTGCATACCATGGGGCGCGATCCCGTCGAGGTGCTGATCCTGCCGCGCGTGCTGGCCCTCGTTATCGCCCTGCCGCTGCTGACCTTCCTGGGTTCCATGGCGGCGCTCTACGGCGGCTGCCTGGTGGCGTGGCTTTACGGCGGCATGGCGCCAGAGACCTTCATCGTCCGCCTCAAGGAAGCCATCTCGCTGACCCATTTCAAGGTCGGAATGATCAAGGCTCCGTTCATGGCGCTCGTAATCGGCATCGTTGCGTGCGCGGAAGGGCTGCGTGTGAAGGGCAGCGCCGAATCGCTCGGGCTCCAGACCACCACGTCGGTGGTGAAATCGATCTTCCTGGTGATTGTGCTGGATGGCATGTTCGCTATGTTCTTTGCTTCCATCGATATGTGACCGAGTGGCGCCGTGAGCGATGCCGTCATCTGCGTGCGCGACCTCGTTGTGGGCTTCGGCGCCCACACCGTGCTCGACGGGCTCTCCCTCGAGGTTGAGGCAGGCGAGATTCTGGGGCTCGTGGGTGGCTCGGGGAGCGGCAAGTCGGTGCTCTTGCGTACCATCATCGGTCTCCTGCCCAAGCGCCGTGGCTCCATCGAGGTGCTGGGGACCGATCTCGACCGCGCCGGCGAGGCGCAGGCCCGCGCTGTGGAGCGCCGTTGGGGGGTCTTGTTCCAGCAAGGCGCGCTGTTCTCCTCGCTGACGGCGATGGAGAACGTCGAGTTCCCCATGCGCGAATACCTGGGCCTGTCGGACCGGCTGCGCCGGGAGGTGGCGAGAGCCAAGCTCGAGATGGTCGGGCTCACGGCCGTCGACGGCGCCAAGCTGCCCGCCGAGCTTTCCGGTGGCATGACCAAGCGCGTGGCACTCGCCCGCGCCCTGGCGCTCGACCCCGAGATCGTCTTCCTCGACGAGCCAACATCGGGGCTCGACCCGATCGCGGCTGGCGACTTCGACGCCCTGATCAGGACATTGCAGCAGACGCTCGGTCTCACCGTATTCATGGTCACCCACGACCTGGAGAGCCTCCACACGGTCGCCGACCGCATCGCGGTGCTGGCCGACGGCAAGGTGGTGGCGGACGGACCGATTGCGGCGATGCTCGCCTCGGAGCATCCGTGGGTGAAGCGCTACTTTCGAGGCAGACGCGCCCAGCTGCTCGCCGAGCGGCTGGCACAGGCACCAAGCTGACGCAGGGCTCCCGTGGAAAACCAAGCGCGCTATGTCGTCATCGGACTGTTCACGCTCGCCGTGACCATGGCCGGCTTTGCCTTCGTCTACTGGCTGCAGAATGCGGGCGGCCTCGGGCAGCGGGCGCTCTACCAGATCCAATTTGAGTCTCCGGTGTCAGGCCTCTTGAAAGGCGGGGCCGTGCTCTTCAACGGCATCCGCGTCGGCGAGGTGTCCGAGATCGGTCTTTCCGCACAGAATCCCAAGCAGGTGCAGGTGCTGATTGCCGTGGATAAAGCCACGCCGGTGCGGGCGGACACCAAGGTCGACGTGGAGTTCCAGGGCCTCACCGGAGCCACGGCGATCGCGCTGCGCGGCGGCAGCCCGACGGCGCCCGCACTCAGCGCCGCCGGCGGTGCGCCGCCGCTCATTGTGGCCGACGGGGCCGTAACCCAGACCCTGACGGCAGCGGCGCGGGAAGCTCTGCGGCGCCTCGATGCGATCCTGGTGGAGAATGCCGAGCCGCTCAAGAGCACCCTCGGCAACCTCAACACGTTCACGGCCGCGCTCGCCCGCAACTCCGACAAGCTCGACGGCATCGTGGCCGGCCTGGAGCGCTTGACCGGCGGCGGCGCCATGGGTCCGCTCACCACCTACGACTTGACGGCACCGCGCGAGTTCCCGTCCATCGAGAAGACGACGGCCGCACAGATCGTGGTGCCCGACCCGACCGCGCCGATTTCGCTCGACAATCAGAAGATGCTCCCCCCCTTCCCGGAGGCGACCGGCTACGGCAATGCGCAATGGGCCGACACGATCCCGAAACTGGTTCAGGCCAAGGTGGTGCAGGCGCTGGAGAACTCCAACTACGTGGGCGCTGTGAGCCGGCCGCTCGAGAGCCTCGCGCCCGACTATCAACTGCTGATCGACATCCGCCAGTTCCGCCTTCCGCCGAAGCTGGGCGGCGCGGCGGAGGTGGAGTTCGGCGCCAAGGTGTTGGGCAGCGGCGGGCGCATCCTCGCCAGCAAGGTATTCTCCGCCAAGGCGGCACGGGACGCCGCCGACGCGCCGGCGGCGGTCGCCGCCGTCGATGAAGCCTTCGGCAAGGCCGCCGCCGAGCTCGTGAAATGGGTCCCGCAGGTCCTCGAATCCCAGCCGCCGCCCAAACAGCCCTAGGTTGGAGCGAGTGCCGCGAACGGCAATTCTGGGCGCATGGTACGGTTGAGTGCGCGCTTGGCTTGATCTACTCCAGGTCCCATACCGCGACGATGCGGAACGTGCGCAACGTGCCATCGCGCTCCTTGATCGAGACGTACTCGCCGGGGATGAACCGGTGGCGGTCGAACTTGAAGCCGGGCTCGTCGTCATCGGTGGACTTGGGGTCGTAATCGAACGCCCAGCCGCCGCCGCGATGCACCAGGCGGCCCACCGGTTTGTCCTCGCCCGGCCAAAAGCGGAGCACGCGGCAGCGCTCGCGCTCCTTGCGCCACTCGTCATGGTCGATGTACCCCTCGTGGTTGAGCGGGGCGGCGAACTCGTAGCCGCGCTCGCGGCTGCCGGCTGGGAACTCGGGGTCGCGCGCGAGCTCCAGCTTGATGCGCTTCATCGTCATGGCGGCTGCTCCTCGGGCCTGGCGGCCCAGCTTGTCTGTGCCGTCTCTCTCTCTCTCTAGGCCTCTCTAGGCGTCCGTCAGGGTGGCCCATTTGATCGCAGTCCCGATTGATCGCAGTCAAATGGCACGCCGCAACGTGGGGACCCCGAGCTTGGTTTCGCTTGCTTGGCTTGAAGCCGGGTCGGCGGCAACGATGCTATGCTACCAGCCGCGCTGCCCGCGCCCGATCTCAGCCGTCGTGCGGCGCCGGCACACGCAATTCTCGCAAGCTCCTCGGGCGAACACAAGTCGAGCGAACCCGGGCAGCCGCGGTGTGGTGAGCGGCGTCAGGGGCGAGCACGCCCGGGGTGTCGTGCTCAGTCTAGGTCTCCGGCGATGAGCGCTCGCAGGTTCCTCGGTCGCGCCGCCCGCCGTCTCAGTCCTCCTCCCAAGGCCGGCAAACCTGGTCGCTGGCCCCTGAAAACAGGCCCTGCTAGGGTGCCGCGCTTCCGATCACAGAAGGCGCTCCCATGAGCTACGTGTTCACGCCCGTCCCCCGGCCGGCCTTGCCGATCAAGGGGTCCGATCAGCTGTTCCCGGTCCATCGCATCTATTGCGTCGGCCGCAATTACACCGAGCACACCAAGGAGATGGGCGGCGACATCAAGGACCCGCCCTTCTTCTTCCAGAAGAACCCGGACAATGCCGTCGCCGACGGCACCTTCCCCTATCCGCCGCAGACCCAGAACGTGCACTTCGAGATCGAACTGGTGGTGGGGCTCAAGTCGGGCGGGGTGAACATTGAGGCCGCCGAGGCCATGTCCCACGTATTCGGCTATGCCGTTGGCATCGACATGACGCGCCGTGACCTGCAGGACGTGGCCAAGAAGCTGGCGCGCCCGTGGGAGGTGGCCAAGGCGTTCGAGCACTCCGCGCCCATGACCGCCGTCGTGCCGGCACAGCACGTTGAGAGCATAGCCAAGGGCGCCATCTGGCTGGAGGTCAACGGCGTGCGCAAGCAGACCGGCGACTTGAGCCAGATGATCTGGGACGTGCCGCACCAGATCGAGTTCCTGTCCACCCTGTTCGAGCTGAAGGCGGGCGACCTGATCTTCACCGGCACGCCGGCCGGTGTGGGCGCCATCAAGAAGGGCGACAACATCAAGGGGCACGTGGACGGGGTTGGGGACCTCGACGTGACGGTGGTTTGAGCGCTGGTATCGCGGCGGCGCGGGTTGCGCTTGAGAAAGTTGGGCTGGCGCACACCAGACACCGTTGTTGTTGGCTCGGAGGAAGTGCCGAGGCCCCCCTTGCAATAGCTCAGTTTGCAAGCGGACTGCCGATGCGACTGGTGGGTGGGACCCCGCACGCGGGCACCGACGCCCTCCGCGCTGGCGCCTCCAACCGGTTCCAGGCCTAGCTGGTGCCAGCGGGCATCCGCGGCACGTCCAGGTTGCGGTCATCACCACGGCCTGCCACAAGCCCGCGTCCGATCCAGAGCCATGGCCCGCCACCCTCAGGAGCGCCCACCTCCAGAAAGCGCCTTCGGCATGAGACATTATCCCTGTCGGCCGTAGATTGTCTTGGCATGCCACCTCGCCCTATAAGGGCGCATGTCTACGCCCATACGTTTCCGCAAGATGAACGGTCTCGGCAACGAGATCTTGGTGGTCGACCTGCGCGGGCGCCGGGAGGAGCTGGGTCCGGCAGCGGCGCGGGCGATCGGCCGGCGGGACGGGCAGCATTTCGACCAGATGATGGTGCTCCGCGACCCTGAGCGCGCGGGCACCGACGCCTTCGTGGGCATCTTTAACATAGACGGCTCCGAGGCGGAGGCCTGCGGCAACGGCATGCGCTGCGTAAGCTGGGTCGTGGCCCAGGAGACCGGCCGCCGGGCACTCAAGTTCGAGACCAGGGCCGGGGTCCTGGAGGCTCGTGTCACCGACGCGGGTCGTATCGCGGTTGATATAGGCGTGCCCAGGTTCGGGTGGCGCGAGATTCCGCTTGCTCGGCCGTTTGCGAATACAGGCGCCATCGCTCTCGATGGGGCGGATGGGCGCGGCCTGGGCGCAGCGTCGGTGGTCAATGTGGGCAACCCGCACGCGGTGTTCTGGGTCTCGCATCTTGACGCCCACGACCTGCGGCGGCTCGGGCCGCCGCTGGAGACCCACGCGCTGTTCCCGGCGCGGGCGAACATCTCGCTAGCCCACGTCGTTGGGCCGCGGAGCATCGCCGTGCGCACCTGGGAGCGCGGCG
>JAFMSC010000538.1 GCA_017353825.1 Hyphomicrobiaceae bacterium
GGCGCGTGCCTTCGGCGGCCTCAAGGCCGTGGACGGCGTCACCCTGACGGTGACCGAAGGCGCCATTCACGGCATCATCGGCCCGAACGGCGCCGGCAAGACCACGCTGTTTAATGTGATCAACGGTTTCCTCCCGCCCGGCGCGGGCAGCATCAGGTTGGCCGGAGCGGAGATCTCCCGGCTCAGGCCGCACGGGATTTGCCGTCGCGGCATCGGCCGCACCTTCCAGGTCGCACGCGCCTTCCCGCGTATGACGGTGCTGGAGAACGTCATGATCGGTGCTTATGCCGGCGCCGACACCGACGCCGAGGCCATGGATCTGGCGCTCGCCGCATTGGCCCGCGTCGAGCTGGCAGAGGACGCCCACATCATCGCTGACGGCCTCACCAACAACCAGCTGCGGCGCATGGAGCTAGCGCGTGCGCTTGCCCCCAACCCGCGCCTGCTGTTGCTCGACGAGACCCTGGCGGGTCTGGGCCACGAGGAGCTCGAGGCGCTGCTTAGCATCATCCGCCAGATCAACGCCGGCGGGGTCACCGTCGTCATCATCGAGCATACGATGCATGCCATGGTCAAGCTCGCCGACGTGTTCAGCGTGCTCGACCACGGCAAGCTGATCGCCGAAGGCCCGCCGAACGAGGTGGTGCGCGATCCAGCCGTGATCGAGGCCTATCTGGGAAGGAAATGGGTGGAGCGTGCTCAGCATCCGATCGCTTGAGGTGGCTTACGGCGGCTTGCGGGCCTTGCGCTCCGTCTCGCTCGAGATCGCGCGGGGTCAGTTCGTGACCGTCGTGGGTGCGAACGGCGCCGGAAAGACCACGTTGTTCAAGGCCATCTCGGGCACCGTTGCGCCGCTCGCCGGGGCCATCACTTACGAGGGACGCGACCTGCTGGGGATCCCACCCGCGGAGCGCGCCCAGCTCGGTATCGCCCACGTACCGGAAGGCCGCCAGGTGTTCGCCTCCATGACGGTGATGGAGAACCTGGAGATGGGGGCCTACACGCGCAACGGCCGGGCGCGCCGGAACGAGCTGATGCCGGCGATCCTGGAGCTGTTCCCTGTGCTCGCCGAGCGCCGCAACCAGCTGGCCGGCACGCTCTCCGGCGGCGAGCAACAGATGCTGGCGATCGGCCGCGGGCTGGCCTCCGCGCCCAGGCTGCTGATGCTGGACGAGCCCTCGATGGGTCTTGCCCCGACCATCGTCGACGACATCTTCGAGCGCATCAAGCAGGTGCACCGCGCGCACGGCCTCACGGTCCTGCTGGTCGAGCAACGGGCCACCGAGGCGCTGGAGGCCTGCGACCGCGGCTACGTGCTGGAGACCGGGCGCGTGGTGCTTGAAGGCCCGCGTGATACGCTCATGTCGGATGCGCGCGTGCGGCGCGCCTATCTCGGCATGTAGCTGGCAACGACAAGGGCCCGCGATTGTTCACGAGGAGGAGAAAAATGCGAATGGACCGACAGGGATCGACCTCGTTGATCCGGCGTGCCCTTGGCGTGGCGCTCGCAACGGCCATGCTGGTTGGGGCCCCACTCATGGGTGACGGGAGCGCCGTCGCCCAGCAGCCCAAGGCGGTGAAGATCGGCGTGATCGTGCCGCTCTCAGGTCCGTGGGCGCGGCAGGGCCAGCTCGTCAAGATGGGCGCCGAGACGGCGGCGGCTGAGATCAACGCCGAGGGCGGCCTCAAGGCGCTCGGTGGCGCAAAGCTGGAGCTGGTCTGGCTCGATGCAGGCGACTCCCCGGAAAAGGCCAAGAACGCGGCGCAGCGGCTCATCGCGCAGGAGCCCGACGTGGTGGGGGGCATGGGCGCCTGGCTCAGCTCGTTCACGCTGGCCGTCACGGAGGTGACGGAGCGGGCAGAGCTCCCCTGGTTCACGCTGTCATACGCCGACAGCATCACCGGCCGCGGCTTCAGATACGTGTTCCAGACCTCTCCGACAGGGGGGTCGCAGTCCCTGCTTGCCATGCCCACCATCGTTGAGATCGGCAAGAGCGCGACCGGCGCGGCTCCGAAGACCGCCGGGGTGATCGGCGACAACACCGCCTCGCCCATCAGCTTCCTGAAGCCGATGCGGGAGGGCGGCCTGGAGAAGCTCGGCATGAAGGTGGTGGTGGATGAGACGTTCACGCCGCCGCTGGCCGACGCCACGCCGTTGGTGCAGAAGATCCGATCGGCGCGGCCGGAGTTCCTGGTGTTCGTCACGACCACGATCTCCGACCTCAAGCTCGGCCTGGAAAAGCTCAACGAGTTCAAGCTGGCGAGAGGTGCAATCCCGATCGTCGCCAACGGCGCGCATATGGGCGCACCGGAGGTGCTGAAGAACGTTCCGGCCGACCTGATCGAGGGCGTCATGTTCATCGTCGCCAACTGGCCGCTCAAGGGCCACGAGAAGATCAACGAGATGTTCACCAAGGCCACCGGCGAGCCGTGGATCACGCAAGACGGGCTTGCCGGCTACGGCCATACGTGGATCCTCAAGGAGGCGCTGGAGCGTGCGGGCGTGGCCGACAAG
Source organism: Hyphomicrobiaceae bacterium (assembly GCA_017353825.1). Lineage (GTDB taxonomy): Bacteria > Pseudomonadota > Alphaproteobacteria > Rhizobiales > Hyphomicrobiaceae > AWTP1-13. Next base: position 2,516 of record JAFMSC010000538.1, read on the forward strand.
ATCAAGGTGGCCGAGGAGGTGCGTAAGCTCGATCTGAAGGAGGGTCCGGCCGCGGTGGCCTTCCCCGGTGGCGTGAAGTTCGACGAGGCAGGCCGCCGCCTGGGCGCGCAGGTGGTGATCGCACAATGGCAGAACGGCCGGCCGCTGTCG
>JAFMSC010000174.1 GCA_017353825.1 Hyphomicrobiaceae bacterium
CTGTTCTTCGCTGAGGCCGCGGAGATGGCCTACCGCGCCGCGCGCGAGAAGGTCAGGGCCTTCGAGGCGGGCATCGCGGCGCGCCTGTCCAAGTCCGAGCAGCGCGAGCTGGCGCGCCTGCTCGTCAAACTGCGGGGTTCGGGCCGCGCCACGTAAGGACGGGGTCCTCACCTCTCCAGGGCACCGCCGTCGGCGGTGTGCTGGGAGGAGTGCTCGCGGCGCTTTTGCGACATTCTGCCGCCCTTGCGGCCGGCTTCGGCGGCTAGGAGGCGGTTCTTGGAGAAGCTGCGTGACTGCGGGGCGACGTGGCGGCCACCTTTGCGGCCCGCTTCCGATGCAAGCGCGCGGTTCTGGGAGAAACTGCGCTTCTCGCTGGGCACATTGGCGCCGCCCTTGCGGGCAAGCTCACGCTGCTTGTTGGGCTCCATGCGGGCGAAGCCGCGAAGCGGCCCGCCGTCCTCGCTCCTGCGCTGACGCGTCATGACGGTTGGCTCCTGGGTTGGCCTGCTGCACAGCCAACGTTGGAGCCGTGTTTGAGGTTCCCGGTGCGCTCCAACCCGTGCGTCGACTTGCCAAGCTCGGGCCCCCCTGGGGCGCGTGGCCGGACACCCGAGGCTCCCGTCGAGCGCCAGTCCGCGCCACGCGGCTTGCGGGAGTCGCAATGGCCAAGCATGACCGCCTTTCGCCACCCCGCAATTTTACCATTCGCCAGTCGCCGATTTTTCGTTGCGGCTACGCGCGGAGCGGGCTCGCCCGGATTCCCGTCAAGGTAGCCGCCGGCGCCGCATCTCAGTGGTCGGAGAGACAGCGGTTTGCTAGGCTTGGCTTGCCGCACAATTTGCCCCTAGTGTAAGGGGCAAGCGAACAAGAAGCGTGGGGTGCGCGTGGGCGTGCGCGCGGGAAGGCTTCGCCGGGAAGAGTGGCGCATGAGGAGGACGCAGCATGCATACTCAGCGAACAATTGGCCGGTCCTGGCGGGTGGCCGCCGGCATGGTTGCCCTCGCGGCAGCGCTGGCCGCCGGGCCGGCAGTCGCGCAGGAGCCGATCAAGATCGGCTTCGGCATGGCGCTCACCGGCGGCCTCGCCCCGAACGGCAAGTCGGCTTTGCTCGGCATGAAGATCTGGGAGGAGGACACCAACGCCAAGGGCGGCCTCATCGGCCGTCCCGTCAAGCTCGTCTACTACGACGACCAGAGCAACGGCTCCACGGTGCCCGGCCTCTACGCCAAGCTGCTCGACGTTGACAAGGTCGACATGATCGTCAGCGGCTACGCCACGGGCATGATCGCGCCGGCCATGCCGGTTGCCATGCAGAGGAAGAAGGTGTTCCCGGCCCTGTTCGGCACCGGGGTCAACAGCGAGTTCAAGTACGATAAGTACTTCGCCATGATCCCGACCGGGCCTGATCCCAAGCGCTCGTTCACCAAGCCGTTCTTCGAATTGTCGCTGGCGCAGAACCCGAAGCCCCTGACCATTTCGCTGGCCGCGGCCGACGCCGAGTTCGGGCGCAACGTCTGCGACGGGGCGCGCGACAACGCCAAGAAGGCGGGTCTGAAGATCGTCTACGACAAGACCTATCCGCCGACCACGACCGACTTCGCGCCAATCGTCCGTGCAATCCAGGGCACCAACCCGGACATCGCCGTGTTCTGCTCCTACCCTCCCGACTCGGTGGGGCTCATCCGCGCCATCAACGAGGTGGGTTTCAAGGCCAAGATCGTCGGCGGCGCCATGGTCGGCTTGCAGGCTACGGCCATCAAGCGTCAGCTCGGCCCCCTGCTCAACGGCATCACCAACTACGAGACCTGGGTGCCATCCAAGACCATGGAGTTCCCAGGCACCAACGAGTTCCTGGCGAAGTACCAGGCGCGCGCCACGACCGAGGGCGTTGATCCGCTCGGCTACTACCTGGGAACCTGGGGTTATGCCTATGCTCAGCTCATCGGTCAGGCGATCGCTGGCGCGGGCAGCCTCGACGACGAAAAGCTCGCCGCCTATTTCCGTTCGGCGACGTTCGATACCATCCTGGGGCCGGTCAAGTTCGGCGCCCAGGGCGAGTGGGCCGAGTCGCGTATGATCGCCGTGCAGTACCACGGCATCAAGGACGACTCGCTTGAGCAGTTCAAGGGCATGAACTCGCAGACCATCGTCGCCCCGCCGAAGTACGCCACGGGGACCATGATCTACCCCTACGAGAAGGGGAAGTAGCGACCACCTCGTCCCGGCAGCCGACCCCGCCGAAGGCCAGGCGTTCAGGCCGGGGAGGCGATCCTGGACCTCGCGCGACGAGACGCGTTCGGCGCGCGAGATCCCGGACCGAAGGTTGCTCCCCTGCGGCTTGCATCGCTCAAAGCCATCTCCGGCCAATTCCGGGCCGGGATGATGAGATGACCTACGAGCGGGCCCTGGGCTTGCCCCAGAGCCTGCTCGAGGCGATGTCGGCGCCGTGCGACAGGGCCGTGAGCTTGAGCCATACCACCGGCTCGATCACCCACTCGCGGTTGGTGAAGGTGCCAAACCCGCAATCGGTGGAGGCGATCACGCGCTCCCGCTCGCCTACCGCCGCCACCGCCTCCTCGATGCGCCGCGCCACCACCTCGGGGTGCTCCACGAAATTGCTGGTGGTCTCGATCACGCCCGGAATGAGCATCATGTGCTTGGGCAGCGGGCAGGCTTTGAGTGCCCTATACTCGTGCGCGTGGCGGGGATTGGAGAACTCGATCGACAGCGCGCCAACCTTGGCCTCATAGAGCGCGGGAAGGATCTTCTCCAGCGCAATGTCGTGGATGTGCGGGCCCTCCCAATTGCCGTAGCACACGTGCAGCCGCACCCGGTCTCGCGGGATGCCCTCGATGCCGGTGTTGATAGCCGCCACGCCGCGCTCGCAGGCCCTGACGAACTCCGCGTCGGAGAGGTCGCGGAACATCATGGTGCGGTCCATGGCGAGATCGGGGGCGTCAATCTGCAGGATCAGGCCGGCGCGGTGGATCGCCTGGTACTCGTTGCGCATCTCGCGCGCGATTGCCGCGAGATAGGCGTTGTGCGAGGCATAGTGCGCGTTGAGCATCGTCGAGCTGATGATGCCCGGCGACGGCGCCGTCATGAAGCACTCGGCAAAGGCGCCGGACGCCGCGGCAATGCGCTTGAAGCGTGCTATCTCGCTCTGCAGCGGCGCAATGTCGAGATACGTTAGCTCGCCCTGGCATTCCGGCGCGTTCTGTTGCTTGCTGGTCTGCGGGAAGCGGTTGAGGAGGTACTTGACGAGCTCGGGGAACTCCTCGAATTCGCGCCCGCGCCGGCGCTTCGATTCGCCGCCGAAGCCCGCCATGCGCTGGGGAACGTAGGTCTGGAATCCGACGCGCTGCTGCTCGCCGTCGTTGCCGATGTCGATACCAGCGCGCGTCTGCTCTTCCACCACATGGCCTACGGCGTTGTCCGTCTCCGCGTCGAACTGGGCCTTGTCGTAAGGCTCGCCCGCCTCGCGCTTGACCAGCAACTGCGACAGCGTGTCGTTGCGCGGCAGGCTGCCGACGTGCGTGGTCAGGATGCGCTCACTGCTTGTGATCAATAGGACCTCCTCCAGCCTGGCGCCGCGAGCCCGCGGGCTCACGCGGGAGCCTGCCACTTGGTGGCGTGGTTCGGCAAGTGACGGACTTGCAGTGACGGACTTGGATGGAGCTTGGGTGGAGAGGGTGGGCACGGAGGCAAGTTCGCCCCCCTTTGCGCGCGGCCCTCTCGCCCCCACCCCTATGCGAAAGGCCGCTTTTTCCGACCCATGCATTTCGAGCCGACGAATTCGAGCTGACGCATGTGGACCTGGCCCCGTGCCGATCTGCACATCCGCGCCGGCAGACTGCTAAGGGCTCCCGACCGCTTCGCTGACGAGCCTGTCGCACGCATCGCCCGATAGACCGGACCAGACTTCAGCGCGGAATCTTGTCGCGCACCCATCGCCGCGCCCTTGGCCGTTTCTCAACGGGTGTCTTAAGCCCTGCCCTTGAGACGGTGCTCGCGCCCGTCCTGTCGCCGTAAGCTCGGGAGCTTGCCTGGAGGGCCACTCAGCGGTTCAAGGCGGCGACCAGCGCGCGCGGGTTGCCGCCGTTCTGGGCGATGTAGTCCTCAAACAGCTGCTTGAGGAACGGCGTCATCCAGAAGCCGACCACCATGGCGTCGCGCACCTTGTAGGAGTCGCCGTACTTGGCCAGCAGCCAGCGCACCTCGTACTCGCCTCCGCCGTTGTCCAGCACGATCTTGCAGTCGACCATGACCCCATTGGCGCCGCGGATACTCTCGTCGACCCATTCGACCCTGGCGATGGGGTATTTCGGAGCCTCGGTCGCCGCGTAGCGGCTGATGAATCGCACCATGCCGCCGTAGTAGGTAACGCGGTCGGCCGTGGAGAGCTGGCTGCGGTAGGAGCCTAGGGAGTAGAGGCCGATATAGGACACGTCGCCGTAGCGCTGGATAACGCTGGCGATGACGTCAGGCGAACGCGTGCGGGCGGCGGCCATCAGTTCGCGCCCCACCTGGGCCATGAACTTGACGGCCGGGTCGGCCGCGACGGCAGGTTCGGGGATGGCGGCGACCGAGGCCACGCACACGAAGGCAACGACGCGAGCGCAGAGAGCCGACAAACCTGCCGCCACGAAGCGAGGTTGCCACCTCAGCCCGGCCGAGCGCAGGACACCTAGACCCGTGGACATGCGTCAATGACCCCTCTGTTGCCCGTCTCCAACGCGAGGGCGAACCCCCTGAGCCCCCTGCGTCCAGAACATGCCCGGCAACTTTGACCATGAATGACGCACAAGGTCAAAGCCATTGGCCTGGCGAGGTTAGCCGTTCGACTAACCTCGGCGGCGACCGCAGCCGCAACGAGCCGAGGCCCGCCCCGGGTCAGTCCTTCACCTCCGGCAGGCCGCTCACGTCGTCGGCATCGAGGTCGAGCCTGATGCTCTGGCCACTTCTAATGAATTTGCCTTCGGGTATGGCGACAATGCGGCCACCGAAGCCGAGGAAACCTCCCGTGCGGATATGCAGGGCGACGATCTCGCCGCCCGGTCCGGTGGCCACCGAGCGCACTTCGCCCACACGGGTACCGTCGGCTGAAAATACGTTGAGGCCAACTAGTCTTTGGGGAGCAGCGGGGGCCTCCGACGGCGGAACCGCCGTCCCTTTCGAGGGCTCGGTGGCGGGCCCTGCACCGGGCTCCGTCTTCGGCGGAGATGTAGGCGGTGGTGCCGGCGACGGCGTCGGCAGCGTTTGCTGCGCCAGCGCCCGCGGGGCGGTGGCTAACGGCATGCCTACCAACGCCGCTCCACCGAGGACCGCGATCACCCCAGCGATACGCGGGATCAGCAACTTCATGTGAAGCACTCCAGTCTTTACCTCGGCCGCCACGGCCGCCGAACTGGGTGTGGCCTCCTTCCCCGCATTCAAACAGGAGGGCGGCGAGCTTGTTCCTCAAGCGTTCGTGCGCGCTGCGGCCGAACAGCGCGCCCTGCTGACGATGCGAGTGGGAAGCTTCCTAACCAAGGTGGGAAGAATCCAACATTTCACTTGACGCATAAAGATATCTTTATATGGTGGGCGCATGGACCACAAAGCATCGCTCGATCGCGCGCTGCTTGGGGCGCACAGCGCCGTCGGCGTGCTCAAGGCCGTGGCCGAACCCACGCGCTTGCGCCTCTTGGCCCTGCTGTCGTGCGGCGAGCGCAACGTCAAGGACCTCACCCGCATCCTCAACCAGAGCCAGCCGCGCATCAGCCGGCACCTCAAGCTGCTGACCGAGGCTGACCTCGTGGAGCGCGCGCCGGAGGGCAGCTGGGTCTATTTCCGGCTGGCCGAGGCGGGCGCCGGCCGCGAGGTCGCGCGATTGATCCTTGGGTTCCTCGACATGAATGACCCGGTCATCGTGCGGGATCGGGAGCGCGCGCAGAGCGTTCAGGAAGAGCGACAGGTGGCAGCGCAATCCTATTTTCGCTCCCATGCCGCGGAGTGGGACCGCATCCGCGCGCTGCACGTGGCGGAGGGCGAGGTCGAGGCCGCGGTGCTGGACGCGCTGGGGCCCGGCCCGTTCGAGCTCCTTGTGGATCTGGGCACCGGCACTGGCCGTATGCTTGAGCTATTCGCAGCGCGTTTCCGGCGCGGGCTGGGTCTCGACCTCAACCCTGCCATGCTGGCCTATGCGCGGGCCAAACTGGAGCGCGCTGGGATCATGCACGCCCAGGTGCGGCAGGCCAACCTCTACGATCTGCCGGTCGCCGACGGAACCGCGGACGCTCTCGTCATGCACCAGGTGTTGCATTTCCTGAGCGATCCGCAACGCGCCGTGCACGAGGCCGTGCGCGTGCTGGCGCCCGGCGGGCGCCTCTTGATCGTCGACTTCGCCCCGCACGAGCTGGAGTTCCTGCGCGAGGATTTCGCACATGAACGCCTGGGTTTTGCAGGCCCGCTGATTGCGCAGTGGTTCGCGGACTGCGGCGTGGACCTGATCGAGACGCGCGACCTGGCGCCCGGCGCCGCCAGCCCTAAGGGCAAACTCACCGTATCGCTGTGGCTGGCCGGCCGGTCCGGGGCCCAACGCAGAGACAACACCAACGCGCCCACGGGTGACCAACGCAAGCTGGAGAGGACCGCTTGATGGACAAGGCCCCCGCACGCCGGAGCCGCCTCTTGGGCGAGGGCGACATCAGCGTCTCGTTTGAGTTCTTCCCGCCCACCACGGGGAAGATGGAGGAGGCCCTGTGGGACGCGATCCGGCGGCTGGAGCCGCTTAGGCCGCGCTTCGTCTCCGTCACCTACGGCGCCGGCGGCTCCACGCGCGAGCGCACGCACGCCACGGTCGCCCGATTGGCACGCAGCACCGAGCTGGTGCCGGCCGCGCATCTCACCTGCGTGGGGGCGACCTGCGCCGAGATCGACCGCGTGGCGCGCGGCTACGAGGCGGCCGGGGTGTATCGCGTCGTGGCCCTGCGCGGCGACCCGCCTGCCGGCGTCGGCGCGAAGTATGAGCCCCACCCGGGCGGCTATGCCAACGCGGCGGAGCTGGTGGCAGGCCTCAAGCGCATCGCCGACTTCGAGATCTCGGTGGCGGGGTATCCGGAGAAGCACCCGGACAGCCCAACGGTGGACGCCGACCTCGACAACCTGAAGACCAAGGTCGCCGCAGGTGCGGCGCGCGTCATCACCCAGTTCTTCTTCGACAACGCGCATTATCTGCGCTTCCTGGAGGCGGCGCGGGCGCGGGGCATCTGGGTGCCGATCGTGCCTGGCATCGTGCCGATCCACGACTTCAGGCGGGTTGCCGGCTTCGCGGCGCGCTGCGGAGCCAGCATGCCGGCGTGGCTTGCGCGCCGTTTCGACGGGCTCGACAACGACCGGGAAACGACGCACCTGGTGGCCGCTGCCGTCGCCGCTGAGCAGGTGATGGATCTCGTCGATGAGGGCATCCGCCAGTTCCACTTCTACACCCTCAACCGCGCCGACCTCGTCTATGCCATCTGCCACCTCTTGGGGCTCAGGCCGGAACCTGCCGCGCACAAGGAAGCTGTCAACGCATGACCCGAGAAAACCGCATCGCCGCCCTCAAGCAGGCTGTGGCCCAACGCATCCTGATCATTGACGGCGCCATGGGCACGATGATCCAGCGCCGCAAGTTCGACGAGGCAGCCTTCCGCGGGGCGCGCTTCGCCGCACACGCCAGGTCGCTCAAGGGCAACAACGACCTTCTTGTGCTCACCCAGCCGGAGGCGATCGACGAGATCCATGCGGGGTACCTGGCGGCAGGCGCGGACATCATCTCCACCAACTCGTTCAACGCCCAACGCATCTCGCAGGCCGACTACGGCCTGGAGGGGCTGGCCTACGAGATCAATCTGGCCGCGGCGCGCCTGGCGCGGGCGGCTGCCGACGCGGCCGCGAAAGAGCTGACGGACCGGCCGCGCTGGGTGGCCGGCGCGCTGGGGCCTACCAACCGCACGGCGTCGATCTCGCCCGACGTGAACAACCCAGGCTTCCGCGGCGTGACGTTCGACGAGCTGGTGGAGGCCTACCGC